>JAITKS010000219.1 GCA_031278315.1 Planctomycetaceae bacterium
GCGGACAAAAACAGATTCCGATACCAAAAAACAGAAGAATTTTAATTTCTCAAGCAAAAAAGTGTCCAACAAGAATTAAAAATATTTAATAAAAATTTTGCGGTAATATATCGGTGAAAAATTTTTTTCAATGTTATGTAGAGACGCAATGCCTTTGTGTCTCTACAAACATTATCATATCCCGAAGGGGCATCTCCAATATTGCAGTGCGTGATGTACTCATCGCGCATGGAATCAAATGGATAAATTAACACAAAATTTAAAATCTAAAATCTAAAATATAAAATCTAAAATCTAAAATTACAAAATCATCTTTCTCTATGTTCTCTGTGTTCTCTGTGGTAAATAAAAAACAAAATAAGGTTTGTTAAAAATAAATTTGAAACATCTGATAAATCTTACGAAAAACACAAAAATCATATCAATTCTTTTTCGTGATTTTTTGTATCTTGTCATTACAGGATGACTGCCCGTGAAATCTAAATACGCCTTCTTGCAGCGGGCTAGATTATGTTGAATCTGTAGGGAAATAAAACCCGAAAAATTTTCGCAATTACACCAATGTATTACAGTTAGAGAAAAATGAATTCCGGTTATAGAAAAAGTCTGTTGCCGTTATAATCGTTATAGTCGTTATAATCGTTACAATCGGAATAATCGGAATAAAAAAATCATTTAACTTGCCTATTTTGCCCAGTTGGGGCTTGAAAAAAAAAAAAAATCCGTGTTATAGTGAATATAGATAAGTTAGGGAATAGTTAGTGCCGTGTTAAAACTGTAGGAATCGTAAGAAACCTGCAGCAAACGATGCATCGCACAGTCTAGCTGGAAAATTAGCTTATTGTAATCAAATATACCGTTCAGGGGATACGTTGAACCTGCGGTATAAAAACAACGATGCTGATCAGGGGATACGTTGAACCTGCAGCATAAGCCAATATACCGTTCAGGGGATAAGTTGAACCTACGGTATATTGGTAATATTAGAATCCCCTTTTTATAGGAGAAAAAAAAATGAAGAAAGCAACATTATTAGTTGCATTTGCACTATTCAGTGCAACACTGACAGCCTTCACACAATTCGTGTCAGCGGCAGAAGAACAAGGTAAATTACCTACAGCGATTGAAGGTGCAACACCTGCTACATCCGTTGCTGGAATCACCAAACAGGAGGATCCGCAACCTAAAACTAAAGCTTTGCTTACCAAAGATGCCAACCGGAATATCCGATGGCAGCCGTGGGAATACCGCAACGCCTTTTCAGCGAGCGTGTTGGAACAACTTCAGAAAGGCATCAATGACGGCACAATTCCATTGGGCGAAATCTGCATTTACGAGAGTGACACTATTGAAGCTGCTGTAAAAGAAGGTGCCAAAAAGGGAATCCAAGTATTGGAAGACGCACGCCGTACTAAAAAACTCGACCTGAGCAAAGGCAAAGATTTTAAGCTTGCGGTTTACACTTATCGGCATAACTACGCTGATGCCGGCGTGTTCCAATTTTACGTCTCTGGTACGGTTACATTTTATGAGAACTCACCGCCCAATAAACAATATCCTTTCAAGGATATTCAAGCTATTCAATACGAGTTTGACGATCCTGATTACACAACAGCCGCTCCGCCCGAAGTGACTACAACAATAACTTTATGGCGCGGTGCTGTAGTGCGTGTTAATGCTGAAGGTATTGTTACAAATACTGCTGGTAGTATTGCTGGAGTAAAAGTCGGTACTTTCGTGGAAGAAAAAGATAATGACGGTAAACCTATCACTAAATGGGTCGCAGCCGAAGTGAATGCGGTTCCATTTGCGGATTGGGAACTTGCAAGCGTGTTACCGCGTGAAGCTTACGACCCCGCGAAAGCTGTTGACCGTCCAGATTACGTTCATCCTGCAGACCGTATTGAAAAAGTTGAGAAACTTGCAGACGAAGCAGGATTGGGCGTGCAACCGGGCATTAAACCGGTTCCGAATGTATATCAGTATAATGGTCCTCGCAGTTCATATCGTTACTCCAGATTCCTTTTTAGGAACGGACGTTAATGTTAAGTGCCGTTTGGCATAAATGAAGGTTTGAAACAGGATACAATGTGTCCTAAAATGAAAAGTTAGGAGTGGGAATCGCAAGATTTCCGCTCCTAATATTTACTAAAATTCAATAACTTTGGGGAGGTTCTAAAAACCTATTTCGGCAAAATTAAATTTGATTTTATCGATTCTTTTTGTCAAGGTTTTTAGAAGTTCCTTTTTTATAAGGAAAACAAAAATGTTAAGAAACTTAATTTGCATACTGTTTACAACTGTATTAATACTTGTTGTTGTCAATACGGTTTACGCTGAAAAATATAAGGATGTACAATCTTTGCTTTATGAATTTGATGACGGCGGAAAAGTTGATAAAACATCCGACAGAAAAATTGATAAAACCAACACCGGAAAAGTTGATAAAACCGAAGGCGGAAAAGTTGATATAAGAAAGCCAATCCCGACTTATGATTGTCCATGTAATCCGATTGTGTTTGCGCCTATAGATCGCGGTAATGCTTGCCGTACTCCGGTTGTTGTTTATACAATTTGTCATCCTAATGTGTATTATCCCAATACCTGCTGTACACCATATATTCCAAATGTCCGCTGTGTACCAAGTTGTGTACCAAACATTCGCCGAAGATATACAAATTTCACAATCAGAAGATGTCCTTAATAGGCAGATGATTTTTATTTGTGGTTTGTATTTTCCAAAAGAGTTAAACTTAATTTCTTTGTAATATTTCGGTGAAATTTTGTATTCATTGTTATATGTTGTAATTTTAAGTATTAATCAAACCAGCTTTGAAAGAGCTATTGGAAATAAAGTCACGATTATTAGCGGTTAGTACGCATATTTATTTTTTAAACACGAAACACACGAGATTACACGAAAACGCACGAAAATTTTTTTAGATAATTTTCGTGTATTTCGTTATTTCGTGTATTTCGTAATCTCAAAAAAAAATCTCTGTGTCCTCTGTGTTCTCTGTGGTAAATAAAAAAAATATCTAATCCTGTATCTTCGGAATTTCCGATGATAGATTTTTTGTGTATTCTATTTTTAAAAATTAAACGTTTAAATTTAGTTTTATACCCTCTTGAATTAAAACTTATACAGCCTACAATGATCATCAATTTAAATTGCGAGACTTCTTT
>JAITKS010000223.1 GCA_031278315.1 Planctomycetaceae bacterium
AATGAGTCAAGGATTAATTGAAGCAATCAAACAAACTCCATACGGAGCTGAAATGTTAAATAGATACAGAACCGAAGGTAAAGCCGAAGGTTTATCCGAAGGCATATCTAAAGGTAAAGTCGAAGGTAAAGCTGAAGGTAAAGCTGAAGGTATAATACGTATTTTGACTAGACGGCTTGGAAATCCTTCAGCAAAATTACAAAAGCAAATCAGAGATGTCAAAGATATAAACGAACTCGACGAGCTTTTCGATTTTGCGATAACTTGTGTATCACTTGGTGAATTTGCAACTGCGTTTAATTGAATGCCAAAACAAGTTTATTTCGTATGTAGTTAATTGTTATAGTTGGATAGTATGAAAGAACGAATATTTAGAATATTTATTCGTTGCTTACAACTATCCAATCAATATCAACAATTAATATCTAGTATCAACAATTAAATATACTTTTCATACTTTCTGTACTGTCCAGAAAAATAAATGAAAAAAATATCCTTATTGAATTTTTAAAAACGAATTTTAACAGGAACGCAGACGTCTCATTTGCAATGTTTTTTGTACAAAAAATCCTAAAGTTGCAGTCGAGACGTCAGTGTTTCTGCCCCCAATAAATTAACCCTGAAGAGGCGATTGGATTTTTCACTGAACCGCTGAACCGCTCGCCCAAATGATACGCATAGCTTGCAGCTTATGATTTCGTTCTACATTATAATCGTACAATGAATTTCAATTTCGGTACTACAAAAAAGTTTTCGGGGAAAAATGCTTTCCGTATGTAAGCAAGTAACTCGAAATGAAAAATTAAGTGAGAGCAGTTTAAAAAGATGAAAACAAAATTTTAACAGCTCTTATTAACTTAACTTTAATTAAACCCTTCAACCCTAAAACTAGGAGAAAAGAAGATGAAAACTAACTTACTCAAATCGGCGATTTTTTGCGTTTTGCTATTTGGGATAATACTGTTGAATATTAACACATCCAAAATGCTGTTCGCTGAGGACGGTCTTGTCCAACGTTGGACAATAGATCAAGACACTAAAAGTAAAGAATCAGGCGGTAAACGAACAGTTTCACCTGAAATATTACCCGAAGGAATGAAAGCAATCACGATTACAGCTTGGATAGAACCTACAGCTCTCAACGGTACTAGATACGTATTACGTAAAGAAGACGGTAATTTCCGTTTTCTACTTGGTTTTCAAACACCTTACGGTGTACCCGGAGTAAAAAAAGGCGGGACAAGATTTCTCACGCTCGGAGTTCGCAGCGGTAACTATTACTACGAATGCGACTCTCTCATTAATCCGCAAGAACTCCTTGACGGTAAAAAACATTTTATCGCAGGTACCTTTGACGGTAAATGGCTGCGGACATATCTTGACGGACGCGAAATCGGAGCATATCACAAAGAAGGCGCATTCGGATATGTCGCAAAAAAAGGAGGTGAAATTCATATCGGAAATTACGGATGGGAAGATTTTCAAGGTAAAATCAACGAATGTACAATTTACTCTAAAGCATTGACCGCCGATGAAATCAAAAATTTATGTAACGAAAAAGTAACTTTCAATAAAGATATAATCAACACAGCAAAACAAATTTACCAAAAAGGTGAAAATATACAGGAGACATTGTTCAACTTTATCGATAAAGGTCAACAAAGTGAAGCTGTTCTCGTTGAGTTACATCGGTTACTACAAAAAGATTTTCCCGAAGAAGTCAATAATTATATTCTTTCAAATCAAGAAGGTCCCTTTGACAACGCTATTACATCACGCGAAGATTTGATTTCCCGTCTCAAAATTGTAGAAAAACGAGCTTATGAATATGTACCGCTTACTCAAATGCAATGGGATGCTTTATCAGATGAAGAATCTGCAAAATGGAAAGTAACCGCAGCAGAGAAAGAAAAATTAGCAAACGATTACAATAAAATGTCGATCAAAGAATTGCAAGCTCTGTTGGTCAAAATGCAAGGTATGATTCAAGAGCGTCCGCGTCAACATGAATCGGTAGCAATTTATCACGAACCCAAGACGCCGGAAACTAAAAACCGTACTACAGACGAATCACGTAAAGTTATTGAGAACGATTGGTTATTCCAATGCGGCGGAAAACCAACAGTCGATTTGGCTCTGAAAGAAATTGAATACGCCCGTAAATTAGCAGCACGAATCGACACCAATGGTTTCGCCGATGAATTGAAAAAACTCGCCGAACTCGAAACACAATCGAAAACAATTGATCCCAAAACGAACACAAACGAAGTCAAAGAATTTTACTTTGCCGTAAGAACAGTTAAACGTGAGATCATGTTCAAAAATCCTGCTATCAATTTCGACACTATTATTTATAACGACAGTCCATATCCCGAAGGCAGTGAATCTCACCATGAAACTCGTCATTTACTTGGTTATCAAGCTGTTCCGGGAGGTCGGCTTATCGTTCAAAAAGGATTGAATCCTGCGGGTCAAATGCGAAAACTTCTGCCGCAAGAACCGCTGCACGGAACTTTTTGGAGACCCGACGTTTCCTTCGACGGTAAAAGAGTTCTGGTAAGCTTCAAACCACACAATGAGAAAACATTTCATCTCTACGAAATCAACGCTGACGGCTCAGGTTTTCGTCAACTAACAAGCGGTATGTTCGATGACCTCGATCCTATTTATCTGCCGGATGGTAAAAATATCATGTTTACGACAACACGCGGATACTTGTATGTTCGATGTATGCCTCCTACAAATGCTCCCGTGCTAGCAAGAATGCCGCTCGATACTAAACCCGGTGATAAAAATCTTTATATTATCTCACGCAACGGTGAACCTGAATATACTCCATCGGTAATGTCAGACGGCAGAATCCTTTACACTCGATGGGAATATACCGATAAACCACTTTGGCGTTGCCAATCACTTTGGACAATGAATCAAGACGGAACTCTTGTACAAGTTTTTTGGGGTAATCAATCTGTGTGGCCGGATTTGTTAAAAGACGCCCGCCAAATACCCGGAAGTCAACGCGTAATTTTTACAGGAAGCGCACATCACGAATGGTTTGCCGGAAGTATCGGAATTATTGATCCAGAAAAAGGATTAAACTTTCCCGACGGTTTGACAAAAGTTACACAAGAAGTCGGATGGCCCGAAAGCGGAAACGGACCTGTTGATCCAAAAGAAACAAATGATTACCATCGCAGCAATTACGGTGCATATTATTCGCCTTATCCGTTGAATGAAACAGATTTTCTTGTGTCAGCAAATCGGCATGGAAAATTCATTTTGCTGCTAATGGATGTCAACGGTAATCGTGAAATTATCAATGAAGGAGCATACAATATCTGGGATGCTCAACCATTATGTTCTCGAACAACTCCTCCGGTTCACAGTGATCGAGTAGATTGGCCAACATGGGAGACACGCGAGAAACCGTCAACCGGTGTTTTGTACAGTAACAACGTTTACGAAAATGCGCCGCAAGAATTGAAAGATAAAGCAAAATTTTTGCGAATTTGGTCGATAGAACACAAGACATACACGTATTGGTACAAAAGACCTTATATCAGTACCGGACCTGTTGTTTCCGCCGTACAAAGCGAAGGAATAAAGAAAATAATCGGTACCGTTCCGATTGAAGAAGACGGCTCGGTTAGTTTTAATGCACCATCCGGAATTGCGTTGCACTTCCAATTACTAGATGAAAATCAAAGAGCATTACAAACAATGAAAAGCTTCACTGGTGTAATGCCGGGAGAAACGCGAGGTTGTCTCGGTTGCCATGAATCGCACAATCGTTCTGTAGTTCAAGCGGGAACAGGCAAGGCGATGAAACGTCAGCCTTCTAATATTAAACCGGCAGCATGGAAAGATATTACAGTAGGCTATGAGCGTTATGTTCAATCGACTTTGGATAAACATTGCGGCAGATGCCACGAAGAACCGGGTAACAAAGCGTATCAGAAATTCAATATGACTTTACGGCAAGGTCCGCATGGATTCAAAGAACCATATTGGACGCTGCTCGGTGCTCCTTCATGGGGCGGTACGTATCACGGTAATCAACACGCCGAAAATGGATTCGGATGGGCAGATACTATTCTCGTTGAAGGATATGATCAACGAGACCCCGCAGGATACGCAACATTTCCGCCAATGAAAAAGTTATCTTACAAAAGCCGTTTAATAAACAGAATGGCAAGCGGTGAACATCATGGCGTTAAAGTAACAGGCGACGATTTATTGAGAGTAATCTTGTGGGTCGACGCAATGGGACCTTATATCGGCGAAGAAGAATTACGTCAAATCGACGACCCAATTTTTCAGGGCGTAGATTGGATTTCACAACGTCCGAGAATTAAAACTGCACCGATAGTTCAGCGTCCTGGACCTTTTGATCCTTTTTTCACAGACAAAGATCCCGCATATAAATGTCCGCCGCCGGACTTATTCAACGCATTACCGTATGGCGTAACAAGGTAATACAACAAAGTAACATAACAAAGTAATAAAACAAGAATCGTAAAAATTGATAATGCTTGATTTTTAAACAGAACTGTTCACTCTTTTAATTTCGATAATTACACAGATTATACGCTATGAAAAACAGACAACAGTAAACCGAATTTTCTTGAGTGAGCAGTTTAATTTTTTTCGTAACTGTTTATTTTGACATTTTTGTTTTAGATTTTTTTTAACACGAAACACACGAAATTACACGAAAAGTTTTTTAGATAATTTTCGTGTATTTTGTGTTTAAAAATTGTATTTTGTGTTTAAAAAATTTTACTCGGCACAATTGTAATATCATTACGTAAATTCAACTGAAATATTACAATTTTCTTATATTTCTACGAATCGTCCTTCTATTCCTGCAGCTGCTGCCATTGTTGGTGAGACCAAATGAGTACGTCCGCCTTTACCTTGACGTCCTTCGAAATTGCGGTTACTTGTTGCTGCGCATCTTTCTCCTGCATTAAGCCGATCTGCATTCATGCCGATACACATACTACATCCTGGTTCCCGCCATTCGAATCCGGCTTCAATAAAAATTTTATCTAATCCTTCTTGTTCGGCTTCGTTTTTTACTAATCCGCTGCCGGGAACGACCATTCCGCTTACACCGTTTGCAATTTTACGTCCTTTGACTATTTCTGCTGCTGCACGTAAATCTTCTATCCGTCCATTGGTACAAGAACCAATAAAGACGCGGTCTATTGTGATATCTGTTATTTTCATTCCTTCTTTTAGTCCCATGTATTCTAAAGCAGCAGCAGCTGATTTTCGTTGCGCTAAATCTGTAAACGAATCTAATTCAGGTATCCGGTCATAAACCGGCACTACTTGCGCTGGATTCGTTCCCCACGTTACCATCGGTTTTACTTTCGATGCGTCAAAAGTCCATTCTTTATCGTAAATAGCGTCATTGTCAGATATGAGTTGCGACCATCGTTCTTTTGTAATTTCCCAATTATTTTTATCTGGGGCATATTCGCGTCCGTATAGATAGTCGAAAGTAGTTTTATCAGGAGCGATAATTCCTGTACGTCCTCCCATTTCTATTGTCATATTACAAACAGTCATTCGGCTCTCCATTGAAAGCGAAGTAAATGCTGATCCTGTGTACTCAATAACATAACCAACACCGGCAGATGTCGAAAGCTCGCCGATAATGTACAGAATTAAATCTTTACTGCTGCAATTATCAGGCAAAATATTTGTCCCGTGAATTTTAAAAGTTTTAGATTTCTTTTGTCTTAATGTCTGAGTTGCAAATATATGCTCGACTTCACTTGTACCGATTCCAAAAGCTAATGCTCCGAATGCTCCGTGTGTAGCTGTATGACTATCGCCGCAAACTATCGTCATACCGGGTTGAGTCAAACCAAGCTCAGGTCCGACAACATGAACCACACCTTGTTTCGGATTATTCATATCGAGTAATTTAACGCCGAAATCTTGACAATTGCGACTCAATGTCTCAAGTTGAACAGCAGCTGTCGAATCATTGATCGGCTCAAAACGATTCAATGTCGGGACATTGTGATCCATCACCGCAAAAGTTCTATCTGGACGGCGCAACCGGCGATTCTCAATACGCAACCCCTCAAATGCTTGCGGAGAGGTTACTTCGTGAATCAATTGCAAATCGATATAAATCAAAGATTCGTCACCAAGTTCTTCTGAATCGTTAAGTTCAATGAGATGACTTTCCCATATTTTTTGATAAATTGTTTTCGTACCCGCTTTGTTTGGGGCTGTCGGAGTATATGTGGACATTGAAAGATTTAAGGATTTATAAACTATTCCCGCTTGATTTTTCGGTTCGAGCTGCCGCCTGCTTACCTACAGAAAACAGACTTTTACGCACTGTATCGCCGAAATAAATAATGCGGTATGTTAGTTAAATTGATAATAATGATATAATAGTAAAACTGATTTTTTTATAAGGAATACGAAATTATATTTTGAGAAATTCTACAAACACATTTTTCTTTTTCACTCGAAACACTCGAAAAAGAATAAAAAAGTTTTGTAATTATTCTGTGTAAATTCTGTGTAATTTGTAAACCATTTGAAATTTATTGCCGAATCAGAAAAGCCGAAAGTATATCGAGAGTGTAAAAAAAATCAACTAGTGATTTGGGGTTATAGTAATATCTTGTGTGTTGTGATATATTCCTTGCTTGTTTTAAGTTTTTGTTAGTTGGTAATTGTGCCGATTACACAAAACAACTGCAACTTTGATATGCTGAATTTTTTGTCTAACTTAATGTACGCATCACACTATGAATTTCGATGATATAATGCTATTCGTTAACAAGTCTGTTTTCCGGTAGATAAGCAGGCGGCTCAAACTGAAAATTAAAGTAAGAGCAGTTGTAATATATCAGTCGAATAAGTGATATAGCAATATTGCAGAACTATTACAGTCAGTATTAAACGAGATGAAGTCAACGGAATTGATCAAGAATAATCTTAAAAAATTTCCAGACAATGTTTGTTTCACTGCAATATTAAATTAACTAAAATAAAGTATTTTAATTTTACCAATTAGGAGGAATTTTAACGTGGCAACAAAAGATTCAATTAACAAATCTTCAGACGGCGGGATATTCTTTTTTAATGTTGAAACAAAAGAGGAACTATTACGTCTCTTTCCTAAAACTTATAATCATGATGCGTTTTGTAAAAGTATTTGTTCGATACTTATATTAGTGCGTTGTCTTTTGCAACGTATATGTTCATTGCCGAAGAAC
>JAITKS010000234.1 GCA_031278315.1 Planctomycetaceae bacterium
GTCCCGCAGGGACGACACTTTATTAACCGTATGCTTTAGCTTACGGATCACACGCCTATAACTTATCAAGTCCCGCAGGGACGACACTTTATTAACCGTATGCTTTAGCTTACGGATCACACGTCTATAACTTATCAAGTCCCGCAGGGACGACACTTTATTATTAGCTCTCTCATTATTACACCCCGAAGGGGTATCTCCAATGTAGCCGTGCGTGGTGTACTCACCACACACGGAATCAAATGGATAAATTATCTCACAAAATCAAATGGATAAATTATCACAAAATCTAAAATTTAAAATCTAAAATTATAAAATCTGATTTCTCTGTGTTCTCTGTGGTTAATAAAAAAAATTCCGCCGATATATTATCTAAAAACTTATTTTTAGAAGTTATCTAATGTTGCTCAAAAAATTTTTTGATTCTTTCTAGTACACGTTCTTTTCCTAGAATTTCTAGCGTTTCAAACATTCCTAGACCTACACCTTTACCTGTAATTGCAATTCGTAACGCATGAATAATATCATTCGCCTTGATCAATTTAGATTCTATAAATTCTTGCATTAGATTCTCAAGTGACGTTTTGTCGAATTGATCTTGTTGTGTCAATAGATCGTAAAATTCTTTTAGTAGAATTTTGGAATTCGGTTGATTGATGATTCGTTTGTTATAAATTGCTTCATCAAATTCTAAAGCACCGTCTGAAACGAAAAAATCTGAGAAGTTCAAAATATCACCAGCGACTTTTATTCTGTCGCCTGCTGCTTCTATTACTTTGTCGAGGATGCCGTCATACGCGCTTGGAAAAATTTTCGCTTTCTCAAGAAACTGTGTACATAATTTAATTTTTTTATCAATTGTCAACTTGAGAAAATGTTTCTCTTCAAACGCAAATAATTTTTGCGGATCAAAAGAAGCCGCTCCTTTCGTTACACCTTCGAGAGAAAATTTCTCAATCAAATCATTCATCAAGAAAAATTCGCTTTTGTCATCTAATGCCCATCCGACAAGTGCAATATAATTTACAATCGCTTCGGGCAAGTATCCAACTTGTTCATAAAAATCAACTATCACAGGATTGAAATTGTCATCTGTTGTTTTTAGTCCAATACGATTAGCAATTGATTTGCCGTGTTCAACCAATTTAGCAAAATCTTTATTTTTTAGATATTTCTCCAATTTGCGTTTACTCAATTTTGTTTTACTGCCTGGTTCAGCTACAAACGGCAAATGCGCATAAGCAGGTAAGTTATAACCAAGAGATTGAATAATAAAAATCTGCCGCGGCGTATTCGATAAATGCTCTTCCGCACGAATAACATGAGAAATTTTATAATCTTCATCATCGACAACATTAGCAAGATGATAAATAAACGAACCGTCGGCTCGTTGAATTACATGATCCTGCTCGTCTGCCCAATTGAAAGTAATTTTACCGCGAATCAAATCATCGATAATCAATTTACCTTCACGCGGCATTTTTAGTCTAATAACACATTGACGTCCTTCTGATTCAAATCGTTTTATATCTTCATCTGTTTCAGCCATCCAATTCCGGCTGTACGTGAAGGTACGTTTTTCTTTTACGGCTGCGTCTCGTTCCGCTTGAATTTCTTCTGTACGTGCATAATCACGATAAGCGTAATTACAGCTTAACAATTTATTCACCGCTGCCTGATATTTATCACATCGTTGCGATTGATAATACGGTGCGTGATCACCTCCGATTTCGGGACCTTCATCCCAATCGATACCGAGCCATCTCAAGCCGTGTAAAATCGGCGCAATTGCTTCCTCGACGTTGCGTTGTTGATCGGTATCGTCGATCCGTAGAATAAATTTTCCGCCGTGTTTACGAGCAAAAAGCCAACAAAAAAGAGCAGTACGAACACCGCCTATATGTAAATAACCCGTTGGACTAGGGGCAAATCTGGTACGAACAATCATTAATGTTATGTTGAGAACTGTAAGAAAAAATTATTGAAAAAAAAATTATATCAGCGGAATTTTTGCGTCATCATTATATGTATTAATTTTAAGGATTAATCAAACCATTTTAGCCGTGAACGCAGGCGCCGTGTCTTGCATTTTTTTTGTACAAAAACTCCTAAAGATGCAATCGAGACGACAACAATCCCGCGAACAATAAATTATTTCACTGATATATTACGATTATCTTTTGTTTGATATTTTAGGTATTTCGATTACTTTTGGTGCGAGATCACATTCGATACCGTCAACTGTTACAGGAACATACGAATAAGAAACTTGATTTACTTTTATTGCTTTCCCTCTAAATTTATTCATAATTTCCGTAATTTCCGGTCGAATAGTTTTGTTATCTGCTAAAGTTGCGTAGTCAAATCCGCCTACGGTAACAATACTTGAAAACTGGTCGTGATATTGATAAGCTTCAATTCCTTTTTTCCGCAGGGTGACGCAAAGTTTTTCAGCTGATATTTCGGCGAGTTGCAGTTGCGATTTTTTTTCATTGACGGGCAATTTTGAGTTTTCGTATAAATTCGTTATGTTTGCATCATTTCGAAATACCGTGCGGCCTGTAAAAGTTGCAACTTGTACAGTATATTTTCGCGAACAAGATAACAAAGAGAACTCACGTTTGTTATTTAGTTGTCTTATAAAGTCTAAATTATCGTTTGACCGTGCGATATAGCTTGCCGGTAAAATCGGATTCAGTACCGCAATCGGCATCGGAAACGGGCGGCGGTGCGGATCAGAAGCAGATTTAGGAAACATTTTAAACATACAATCGGGCGAAATATTGCGGATTTTTTCGAGGTCTTTTTGCAATTCTTCTTGTGATTGGTAATCACCGACTAAAATAACGTATTCGATAAAAACTCCGCCTTTGTTATATTTTTTATTATAAGCAGATGACTTATCCGAGATACGTAAATTGACATCTGTTTTCAGATCGTTTTTGAGATTAAAATCAAATTTTCCGGCGAACACATAAGCATTAAGTTTAAATTTTTTCCGAAGCTCATACACGAGTATATTAGCTTTATTTTCAGCATCTTTAATTTTGTCGGTAGGCTTATCCTTAAAAGAGCAAAGCAGAATTAACCATGGTCCGTTTTTTTCATTTAGAATATAAACTTTGTCCGGATCCGCTTCAACTTCGTTAGGATTGTTGATAAATCTTTTCAACGGATTCTCAAAGCCGAACGTATTTGCAGTTATATTAAACGTTTGAAATATAAACGTCAAAAGCAATATTGATAACAATAAAAAAAAGTAATTTCTTGTTTTCATTTTATATATTCACATTAAATTTTTTGTATCAATTAATCAAATCAATTAATCAAATCAATTTTTATTAGGAATTAAAGATATAATAATATTTCATTTGATTTATGAATCTTGAATTTTCGCAGTAGTGTATGTTGCAGTATATATAGTATATCAGTGAAATTTCTCACCAGTGTTTTTTTGACATTCCCTAATTATATATTTTGGTTTTCAATAAAACCGGTAAATAATATCGGTTTTTTTTATTAAAACGATTAGAAAAACTTTATCGATTTTTAGGATTATTTTTTTTGAACGAGTTATGAGTTTTAATTTGATAGCGAATTGTGCAATAGAGACAGGTTTTCAAATGGTTGGAGTTTCGTCAGCTATTCGTCCGGCAACTTTTGAAGCTTTTGCGCGATGGGTTGATTCTGGAATGTTTGCGGGGATGTCTTATTTGGCGAAAGGGCTCAAAGCGAGAGAAAATCCGAACTCTGTTCTTGAAGGAGTCAGATCGATAATTATGTTAGGAGTTTCGTTTGAGCGTGTTCTTTCTTGTAATTTGAGTGCGGTCAGCAAGATCAAGGGGATAGCGGATTATGCTCGCGGAGTTGATTATCATTGTTGGATTAGAGAGAGATTTAAACCGGTTTTATCGTTGCATAATGAACTTTATCCGAAAGAGCGGTGCCGCGGCGTTGTTGATACAGCTCCTCTTTTAGAGCGTCAATATGCTGTCAATGCCGGACTTGGAATGATTGGCAAAAATACAATGTTGATAACAAAACAATTTGGTTCAAATGTTTTTCTGGCGGCGATATTATCGACAGCTGTTTTGTATCCGGCGCAGCCAATTTTTGAATCTAATATTGAAATTGTATCAACAGAAACTAAAGATGATAATTTTTGTAACGAAAAAGGTAAATTGAATGATCCATGCGGCAGTTGCAAATGTTGTATGGATGTTTGTCCGACTCAAGCGTTGGTTGAGCCGTATATGTTGGACGCAAGATTATGTTTGAATTATTGGACAATTGAACATCAAGGTAAAATACCGGAAATGATCCGTCAAAAGCTGGGCAACAGATTTTTCGGATGTGATTCTTGTAGGAAAGTGTGTCCGTATAATTCGCCGATCCCGCAACCGGTACCGGAAATTGATCCGAATTCTCTAGAAGATAATGAACTACGCAAAATAGCCAAAGGAACTCCGCTTGAAAGAAAATTTCGATAGTTAATTTCTAAAAGCTCAATATCAATTTTGGTTCACAAAAAAATATGAGTCTTAATACTATAAAATTGGTAATATATCAGTGGAATAATTTATTTTTTTGCGGGAACGCGGTCGTCTCGACCGCATCTTTAGGCGTTTTTTGTATAAAAAAGATGCAGGCGGGACGCCTGCGTTCCCGCCTAAAATATTTTTTAGTAATTCACTTAAATTTAAAATCTAAAATTACAAAATATTCTTCCTCTATGTTCTCTGTGGTTAATAAACAAATATTCCACTGATATATTACTCTCACTTTAATTTTCGATTTTTTGTTACAATAAATGGTCTGAAAAATAGAGACGCAAGGCATTGCGTCTCTACAGACATTTTTTGTTTGTTACTTTTATGTTACAAAAAATAAAACCGAATTTCAGTAATATATCAGTATTCTCTAATTTAAGTAAAATAGGTCACACCCTCAAGTTATTTCGATAAAACAACAAACCAATAAATCGTAACATAGTAAGAATAAACAAAGTTCCAACAAACATCAACGATTTAATACCTACTTGAGAAGACTGACATGGTCCGAAACAGCCGCAAGAAATATCAAGTCCTCCCCAAAATGCAAATGACTGCACAAAAAAGACAATAATAAATTACATATACATTTTTTTCTCATACATATATTAATTATTTACTTTTTGAACTACTTTTTCTTTCGTTCTTGTAGGTATCCTAAAATTTTCCATCCTATACCAAGCACAATCAAAATAATTCCTAATGAAATAAACCAAAATCGCGGTTCACGAACATTAATAATAAACTTTTGATTACGAATACTTTCTAATGCCATATCGTCTGTCCAAGGGACAATTTTACCATCAAACCATACATACTTTATTTGAGGAACATCCATTAAATGTATGACCGTACCATTAGGAATTTGGGTTTGTAAGTTACGTGAAATTGTTTCAACCGCATTATTAACTTTAATGTCGGTAATATTAAATCGGCTCAATCTATGGAACCCAGGAGAAACCTCTACGCCGCCGTTCTTACCTGTAAATTTTCCTTTCGGTACTTTTGATTCTGAAATAAACTGTGCAGGAAAAAATATATTATCTGCCTCAATATATTTTTCTATTTCAAGTGAATAATAATCAATATTTTCTGGATTTCCTGTCATCTGAGTTCGCTTAAATAATATTTTTTTCAATTGATATTTACCATTGTGTAATGTGAAAGTCATCTCTAAATCACCGCCGTCTTTTTCAAGAAAAGTTTGTAATATAAACTGATCAGAATCACGTTTTAATTTATGAACCGGCGTCTAAAGAACAAAAATCAAAAAAACCGTTTGACTTGGTAAAACGTATTTCGCCCCAAAGTATTACACGTAAATTACCGCCAATGTTATTTTTTAGTACAGCCTCATCTCCCAAAGAATGAAAATCACGAACACTTAAAACAGTTAATCGTGATTTGTCAACTTCGTTTGTAACTGTTATATAATAATCATGTTCTACAATTAAACGTTCAAATTCGCACTGCCCCTCGAAATTATTTTGTTGTAAATATATTGATTTACCATCATATTTGAATATCCGCGGAACCGCGGAGTTGTTAGGTTCGTTTTGTCTTTTAAGATTGATTTCTTCGTAACGAAATTCTACTCTCTTTAATAAGTCTATATTTGATTTGTAATCATTCAATATAGTCTTTATCAATTGGCTATCATTATTAGTGCTGCAATATGCAACGTTATAGCAATTGAAAAATGTTACCAAAAAAACAGCAATAAACCAACCGTAATTTATTTTTATCGTTTCCATATTCTTATACCTTAATATACATTGCTAACATAAATGGAGTATTTCCATCAACAACTTGTTGATATGTTAAACAATATTGTTACAAAATTAAATTAAAGATAACTTATAACGAATCAATAATCAGCAATGTCTGTATAACGTAAACAAAACGATTTATGATTCTCTTCGTTATAAGTTATCACAAAATCAATTTGACACTATTAACGTATAGCAGCAAATAGCATCAAAAAATTAACACACGTTAAAATTCTTTTTTCAAATTTTTGGGTTATTCCGGGTCTGAAACTGGATTGCAATCACTCGTAATGCCGAAAGACTTTTCGTAACATGACGAATCATTAGTTACACATTGTTGATCTGTATTCATAAAGTAATCCCAAGGTTTGGGATTAGTTCCTGAAGCTGCTTGTCGATAAGCTTTAATACAAACTTCAGCGTTTGGAGCAACTGTGCAATTCATACTAGTAAATCCTCCTACTGTGCAAAGCCGAACCATCTACATCATTGGGTACAACCATAATGCTCGACATCATTCCAACACCGACTGCTATGATGATGCCGAGTAGGTAACAAAAATTTTCAAACATTTTCATTGTTTTCTCCATTTTAAGAGATAATTTTACAACTAGACAGACAGGTAATCACACACAACCGCCGAAAACACCGAAAACAGTACCTACCAAGTAGAAACGAAGATAACAATTTAGCAAAACTCATTCCTCTGTCAAGATGTGTAATAAATACTCTGTTGTTTGCCGCTAAATTATTAATTCATTATTAATTAACTCAAAACCTAATTTTAGACTATTCTCACTTTAATTTTCGATTTTTGTTACAATAAATAATCTAATAAAATAGAGATGCAAGGCATTGCGTCTCTACAGAATTTTTTGTTTGTTATCTTTTTCGTTACAAAAAAAAACACGAAAAGCACACTGTTGGAATTTGTATGCAATTCGTGTTTTTTAGTTGTGAATTATTTTAATTGATCTTGCTTGAATTTTCGTATCGAAATGGGCATTAGCTGATTTTGCTTTCGCTCTTTCAAAGCTAATACAAATTTAATCTAAAACAAAAATTCTGGTAATATATCAGTGGAATAATTTTTTCAGATTGGTCTTTTCTTAATTTTTTAGAATTTGTATAATTTGTGGGATGTTACCTCGTCCTTTATCCCTTCCAGAAATATCTGAGTTATTGCG
>JAITKS010000237.1 GCA_031278315.1 Planctomycetaceae bacterium
GAAGAACGTCGAAAAGCTGAAGAATACCATCGAAAAGTCGTCGAAGAAAGTCGAAAGGCAGACGAAGAACATCCTAAAAAAATTGACGAACTTTTTGAAGATAACTTCTATTCTTTTGAAGAAAATTTCAATCGTTTTGGCGAAGTTCCTGAATATCTTGTTGCTTTAAAAATCTTCAATTGTTTTAATGAAATCGGCTATAATTTTGTTGTACTTGTTCGCGGCGGGGTTGAAATTTTAGAGAATGATCAAGTAATTGCAAGAATCGATATATTACTCGAAAATAAAAAAACAATTGCTGTGGTCATGGTTAATCCAGAACCGACCTTAAAAGATATCAAAAAATATCTGAAACTTATGAGTATTGCACGCAAGCATTATGACAAACTTGGCAGGTCTGATAAAGATTTAATAGGAGTAGTTGCCGGTGACATTTTTCCCGACAATGTTAAAAAATTTACTATTGAAACCGGTTTTTACGTAATTGTCCCTGACGGTGAAACCCTCAAAATAGAAGTACCAGAAAATTTCAAACCAAAAATATTTAAGCATTGAATACAAATTTTGCATGCGGATTAAAACCGAAACAGAATTGTAGTAAGTTTATTTTTCAGGGAATTTCTAAAAGTATCACATAAGAATTTAGAAGTAACGCTGTCGTCTCGATCACATATTGAGCGTTTTTGTAAAATTTTCACTGATATATTACATGTTTTGCAATTTAATCGAACATATTCAGACAGTCAATAAGTTTTTTTTATTGTTTTCTAGGATATTTTATTCAAAACTTGAAATCTTCACTTAGTGAAACTTAGAATCCGTGATAATTTCCGCATGCGGACTAACTACTGACCTGTTTATCTTGTCAAAAAAACACCTAAAGATGCGGTCGAGACAACCGCGTTCCTGAGAACAATAAATTATCCCGCTGATATATTACTAATTTTATATTTTTTTGTTTATTTATTTTTTTCGTGTGTTTTGTATTTCAAAAAAGTAAGAATAGATTTTTTTTCTAAATTGATCACAAGATCAAATGGTGAAATCGAAAAAAGTGTAATAATCGTTATAATTCCGTCAAGCGGAAAAGAGAGCAGAATGGAAATATTTTTTTGAAAGAAATTTTTTGATAATTCAGCAATAGAAAAATTGCTAAACAAATCACAAGATATTTCAATTGAAGTATTATAAATTGTTTACTTTTTAAATTTCGGTGATGTTAAAGTTATTCATTAAAGAGTCTGATTTCCGCTTAGTGTGCAGGCGGTTCAAGTCGGAAATTTCAAGTGAGAGTAATTTAAAATATATCTCTGAAATGTTACAAAAATTACGAAATCTATCTCAAAATAAATCATTCTAATGATATATTCTGAAAATTTTTTGTGTTTGTTTAATTTGTAAGCTATATTACAAAAGTATTATACTCATCGTCCTAATAAATGCCGGAGATATAAAGAGGTAAAAGCCTTCATAAACTGCTCTGACTTTAATTTTCGGTTCGAGCCGTTTGCTTGACTATTTGCCTATCGAAAAAAACAGATTTTCAAGCAGATTTTACTGAATGTAACTTTGTATCGCCGAAATTCATAGTACGATACGTAATACATATTCCGTTAGATTATGATTACATTAGCTTGTACGATAAGATTCATTTTTAAAAATAATTCACGTTCAATAAAACCTGCTATTCAATATGAGAGAATATGGAGATAAGAAAGCATATTTTCCCGTTTTTTGAAATTTTGAATTTCATAGTACTAGCATAATAAAGTATGATTCGTTTACTTTTGTATTTCAATTTGACTATCTTTTTGCGGAATGAATTTGTATAATTATTAAGAGAAAAACAAGAGTGTTTGTTCTTTTGTATAACTATTCACGCTTGAGAATTTGTCATCAGCTAGTTTAAATTGACTTAACAATTGCAAATTGATTTTTGGTTTTTTATTGATGCAATTCTCTAGTTGTATATTCGATATTTATTGTAAATTTTATTCAAATGAGTGATTCAATTCACATAACTCCTACAGCTTTTTCGCAGGATATTTTAACTAGTCCTCCTCCGCCGGAAATAACGCCTTTACTTGGCGGAAGTAATGATAACATTGTTGAAAATAAAGTTTATTCGCAGCGTTGGTTGTTTACGGTGCTAATGATTGTATGGACATTATTTTTTGTTTTTACGGCGTGCGGTCTTTATTACTATATCAACATAGTATATTGGAATCAGATACGTAATAATGCTAACTTGGCTGATTCGGCATTGTCGATATATCGGCAGTGGTTTTTTGATGTAGGCAAAGTCTATTCGCATGATATAGAATCGAGTCAATTTTTGGATACGGATCAAGAAGAAATCATAACTCCAAGCGGCGGCAAATTGTATCTTGTTGACGGTGCGACTCTGCTCCGAAAAATGAATAATCGGAATGAATTACAAGAGAATGGTATTTCGTTTAAACTCACTTGTTCCGATCCGATCAATCCGGCAAACACGGCAGACGATTGGGAAATGTATGCAATAAAGAAATTAGAATCTGGTAAAGTCAAAGAAGTATTTAAAATAGATTACTCAAACAAACATACAATTGCACGTTTAGCAAAACCAATCCATATTACGAAATCATGTTTGCAATGTCATCCGAACAGCACAAAAAAAGAAGGCGAAATGTTAGGTATAATTTCGACTTCGGTCAACTCGGATGTATTAACGTATTATCGTTTTACTGCTCTTTGTATCGGATTTATCACGATTACATGCGTTTGGCTGAGCGGCTTTGTCTGCTTGACATATTTAAGACGGCGTGAAGAACAACATGTTCAGAATCTTGAATCGCTTGTTGCTAAAGAAACAGCGATTAACAAGTACAGAACGCAACTTGAAGAATTGGTCGCTGAACGTACCGCCGATTTGCGTGAAGCTGTACGGTCTGTCGAGCTTGCAAACTCGGCAAAGTCAAAATTTCTAGCTCACATGAGTCATGAAATTCGTACTCCTTTGACTGGCGTTTTAGGTTTGACTAATTTATTAGCGAATGAACAATTGACAGAAAAACAGACTGAATATGTCAAAATGATTTGTTTATCCGGCGAGACGCTTTTATCGTTATTAAATGACATACTCGATTTCTCAAAAATCGAAGCAGGAATGTTAGAATTAGACCGCAAAGAGTTCGACTTATTCGACAAAATAGAATCGCTATTCAGCATAATGTCAACGCGTTTTATGGACAAAGAATTAGAACTCTGTCTTGATGTCGCACCGGGTGTTCCGCGTATCGTTATAGGTGACGGCGGGCGTTTGCTGCAGATATTGATCAACTTTGCAGGTAATTCTGTAAAATTCACAACGAAAGGCGGCGTGCGGATTTCGGTAAAATGTGAAGAGTTGCAGAAAGATAATAACGCTCTGTTGAATTTTTGTATCGCTGACACCGGAATCGGAATTGAGAAAGAAAATATACCGAAATTATTTAAGTCATACTCGCAAGCGGATACTTCGATAACTTCAAGATTTGGCGGGACAGGATTAGGACTAACTATTTCAAAACATCTGATACGCATGATGGGCGGAGATGTTACTGTAACAAGCGAGTTAGGGGTCGGAACAACTTTTGAATTTACTCTGCTGCTGAAAGTTCCTGAAGAGCAAATAAATTTAATGCGGGTGAATCCTGTACCGTCGATTACTTCGATGAATGATTTACCAAGTGTAGAGGGAATTAATGTATTACTCATCGCAGACAATGTCGTAATGAATGAATCGCTGACAACACAACTCGGATATTGGAAAATGCGAGTGAATGCCGTAAAAACAAAAGAAGAAATCGAGGCAAAATTATTCTCAGAATCAGCAGAGAAAGACCCAATTCAATTGATATTGTGGGATGAAGGATTTACACAACTTGAGATTGTTGATTATATCGGTCAAATACGCGGAACGGCAAATACGGCGGAGATTCCTGTCGTTTTGCTGGTAATGATGGTTGATAGTATTGATGCTGTTTTGGCACAAGTATTGAAAGTTGTCACGGTAAAGAAGCCGTTTTGTGTCTCGTCGCTGTATGACGCAATTTTGACTGCGTTATTTAAAAACAGTGTACAAGGATTTTTCAATAGAAAATTAAGCGACAAAAACGAAGCAAAAAATAAATCTCATATTGAACGGCAATTGAAATTTTTGATTGCTGAAGATAACACGGTCAATCAAGTTGTAATAACAGGAATGTTACGCGGTTGCGGTCATGGGTGTGAAGTCGTGGCGAATGGTCAATTAGCCGTAGAAAAATTTAAAAGCGATGAATCTTTTGACATCATTCTAATGGATTGTCAAATGCCGGTTATGGACGGTTACGAAGCAACAAGAATAATAAGAGAAACAGAAAAAGAGAACTTAAATGAAAGTGAACAAAAGTTAAAAAGAATACCAATCATTGCTTTAACGGCAAATGCAACTGTAGAAGATCGAACAAGATGTCTCGACTGCGGAATGGACGACTTCTGTTCAAAACCTGTAAAACAAGACGCTCTATTCTCTTTAGTAAACAAATTATTGTATCAAGAATCAAAAACATAATCTGAATTTCGAATTACTTAAATATGGTGAAATATATCAGTGAAATAATTTATTGTTGCCGGC
Organism: Planctomycetaceae bacterium; assembly: GCA_031278315.1. GTDB lineage: Bacteria > Planctomycetota > Planctomycetia > Pirellulales > Thermoguttaceae > WRKP01. Next base: position 4,640 of record JAITKS010000237.1, read on the forward strand.
GGGATCGCGGTCGTCTCGACTGCATCTTTAGACGTTTTTTGTACAAAAAAGATGCAGACGGGACGCCTGCGTTCCCAGCTAAAATATTTTTTAGTAATTCACTTAAATTTAAAATCTAAAATCTAAAATTACAAAATCTGATTTCTCTGATTTCTCTGTGTTCTCTGCGGTTAATAAAAAAAATATTCCGCTGATATATTAGTATGCTTGAATATTTGGAAGATTACGATTAAACTCATTGTTCATTTTATTCATGAAATTACACGAATTTTTTATGAAAAAAAATTAGTTTACATTCGTGACAAATCAGTAATCAAAAAAGAGTTTTTAAGTTACTCTTATTTGAATTTTTGGTTTGATTAATCCTTAAAATTCATAATTCAAAAAAAATTTGAAAAACAAATATTCAACTGAAGTATAACCATTTTTTGCAAACGTTTCTCAAAATTTGAAATGTTACAAAATTAAATGTGAACAGTTTAATTAAGATCATTAACAATTTTTCTATAAAATGTCGCGTCCGTTTAATCGAGTGTTGATAGAAACTAGTCTTGAGATGAAGTGCATGCTTTTTTTTGGTATTGCATTATCTGTAGTTATTGCAGTTAGTTTCTTTCTTTATTCGATAGTAACAGATGAACTCGTGCAAGATCAAAATCCGATAATGGCGAACATTTGGGCGTCGCAGCATCTTATGGAGCGGCATTGGGGAATCTTCGGCGACCCCAAGTATAGCCGTTATAATTCAATGGCGATTCACGATGAGACTGTAATTTCACGTCCAGGACTAACTACACCAGACGAAGGTATCAAAACCGATTTTGAAATACGAATGGCAGGTATAACAAAGCGTATTCGCAATCGTAATTCTGAAACAACTTATATTCCAAATCCGGAACCTGAAAAAACGGTGCTGTTTTTTAATGCGGACAATGCAAAAAATCTGTGGAAACAGTATAAAGACAATCTCGATAAATTTCCGCTTCTTAAAACGTCCGATTTCAATCCGGACGCTCCGCCTCAAATTGATTACAAGTTTGACGAAGACGGTACGTATCATTATTTCGAGGAAGTGCGAATGGATAGACGCAGTGTATGTGCAGGATGTCATATTGATTATGAGCATGGTGAATTGATGGGGGTAGTTCATGTTGTTATTCCTGAATCGTCGATGAAAAAAACGTTACAGAAGTATTGGGCGTATTTATTGGGTGCTGCGATTGTTTCTTTTTTTCTTGCGTTGGTGACGGTTAATTTGATTGTACGTTGGTTTGTGATTCGTCCGTTAAAAATGTTGCGTGAAGTTTCCGAATCAATTTCAAGGGGCGAGTTGACAAAGCGGGCAGATATACGGACAAGCGACGAATTTGAAGTATTAGCAGAAGCATTTAATAGAATGTTACGTTATTTAGTCAACACGCAAGATATGCTGAGAAAAGCTAATTTCGAGTTGGAAAGTAAAGTCGATGAGTTGGCACATATAACGATTCAACTTTACGAAGCGAATAGAGTGAAAAGTAATTTTATGGCAACAATGTCGCACGAATTAAGGACGCCGCTTAATAGTATTCTAGGATTTAGTGATGTATTAGGCTCGATTCCAACGTTAGATGAAAAACAGAAAAAGTATGTTGATTACATAAATAATTCGGGTAAATCGTTATTGTCGATGATCAATGATATTCTGGATATGGCAAAAATGGAAGCCGGCAGAATGGAAATTAAAACGGCACCGTTTAATATTGCGGCAACTGTTGCTGCACAAATCGACATGGCAAAACCTCTAGTTGACCGTAAAAATATCGCTATCGAGACCATTCTGGATTCTAATATGCCAATGATGAAACAAGACGAATCGAGAATACAACAAATCTTAAATAACTTGTTATCGAATGCAATAAAATTTACTCCTGAAGGAGGACGAATAAGAGTTATGGTGCAATATCTGCCAATGAAATCGAATGCACAAATAATGTATCCAATTGCAGGCAGCGTTTATAAACCATCGAGAAACAGAGAAATGTTAGAACTAAAAGTTTCTGACACCGGTGTCGGTATTTCGGAAGAAGATCAACAAATCATTTTTGACAAATTCAGACAAGGTAAAACAACAATGACAGAAGAAGACGCCCTAAAAAGAGAACATTCAGGAAGCGGATTAGGATTATCTATAGTAAAAGAAATTTGTAAAATTTTAGAAGGTGAAATAACTGTAGAAAGTCAACTTGGAATCGGCAGCGTTTTTACTGTAAGACTACCTTGGACACTAGAATCAAAAGCAAAAACAGGCTCCGAAATGATGGAAGAAATAAGACAATTCGCACAAAATAGAATGGAAAAAATGTCAAGTTAATTGAAAATAAAATTTATCTATACGTATTGTTTTCTCGTGCAATTCGTTTTCCAAAAAAATAGTCTTGAACTGTCCGGGCGAAATTGTTAATATTCGCAAGATTATCTTAAACGTAACGAAATTTTTCCTAGTGATCACAAGCTCGTGTTTTAAATAAGAGTAAAATTTCAACAGAATTTGTAATTTTATACGAATGATTTTATACGAGTGATTTTATACGGCAGACTCGCTATTTTCAAATATGTTTTTTCCAAGACATCGTTTATTCAGCGAATCCGCCAATGATAAATGTTGTCGATTTTGCTGCATAGAAACACTAGGAAATTAATAATAAGATATTAGGTTAAAGTACCTACGCAAGGAAGATATTTTATTAACCGTATATTTCAACATACAGAAGGAGCTTAAAAGAATCTCTTTTTGGAATTTATGTACAAAAAAATAATTTTTACATTGTTATTACTCGTTTGCACAACGTGTTACAACTCGATTTCTAATCAGATTTCAGGAAATGAAATTACTGAAATTACTGAAATCAGTGACAATTTCTCTTCGCCGATAACTACGCCGCTCTATACTAATACTGTTGTCGAAACAAACGGCAACAATAATGTAAATGACGAAAACAATAACAACACGAATGATCACAACAACGAATCTGATCACAATAATAATCGTAACAAAAATCATAAATTGCGTCCTCGATATAATATTACGCCTAATCTTGACAACCGTATTGAACTCGTTTCTGCACAAGAAGTTAAACCGTCATCTGAAACACAATCGGGAAAAGGCGCAGGATTTAACAGCTCTCAAAATAATCTTACCGTCCCTAATTCTTTGTCTAATTCTTTATCGAATTATTCATCTTCGTTGGGTTCAGTACCTTTGAATTCACCTTTAACAATTGCTCAAGTACCAGTACCTATTCCGTCTATTCCGAATAATCACGCAAATAACTTGACCGGTACGGCTGCACCGCTTGAATTACCAGAATTATCTACAGAATTATCTGCTTCTGCTTCATCGAATATGTTTGCTCAAGACAATCAACATTATGCGATTTCGCCGCTTGAGATTCCTCAAACGCCGGATTGTAACAATAATTATTCGTATAATAAATTTATCGACCAATACACTGGTTACTTTTTCGGCAATAAGAATCACAAATTTAGACAACTTAATAACAATAGCAGCGATGGAATTTTTTGTAACGGATGGATAGAAGGCGGAATTTTTCTCAATGCGGATTCGCCGGATAGCAAAGAGAATTCGCTTATTCAGTATAACGACCGCGATCGTGAAATAATTATGAATCAACTTTATATTTCTTTCGGCCGCAAATTGACATACCGCCGAAACTGGTTTGAAATCGGCGGTCAAATTGATTTGTTATTCGGAACAGATTATTTTTACACGTCGGCATTGGGACTAGAAACGCGTCGGGCGAGTTATATTGCCGAAGGAAACGCAATATATCCCGAAGAGGCGGCAGCACATTGGAATGCGCCGCATGGTAAACGCCGCGGCAATTCGGCTGCTCTTTACGGATTATCTTTGCCGCAAGCTTACGGCGAAATCAGATTACCGGTTAGTTGGAATGCAACTATTAAAGCTGGACACTTCTATGCGAACTGTGGTATAGAATCTGCCGCTGCTGCTCAAAACTTTTTTTACACGCATTCGTACAGTTTCATGTTTGGGCAGCCGACTACTTTAACGGGTGCAATGTTCAATGCAGAAATACCGACAAATTATCGGACTTTACGCAACCGTCAAATGTTAATGTTTGGAATCACGCAAGGTTGGGATATGTTCGACAAGCAAGGCGGTTTAAATTACATTATTGGTTTTAAGTCGATTAGTCGAAAAAACAGTCAAAATTATATTTCGTTTATTACTCAAATAGGTAAGCAAGCTGAATCGGACTCAAACAGCAGAATAAGTTACACATTGACTATAAATCGGCAACTAACAGAGAGATTAACTGATTCGTGGGAACATAATTTCGGTTACGAAAAAAATGGAGCGGTAGAGTATTTGTCAACGCAAAAAGAAAAATTCGGCGAATCTCGTTGGATTTCTATTGCAAAGTATTTAACGTATGACATAAACAGCAATTTGTCGATCGGGTTAAGAGCAGAATGGTTCAGAGACAACGGATTAGCCCGCATTCAAAAAGCGTCTATAGATTCTCTACTTTTTTACTATACCGGAAAAAATTATTATGAAATTACATTAGGTGCAAATTGGAAACCGAGTCCCAATATTACTATTCGTCCTGAGCTGCGTTTTGATTGGTCGGATGTAAGAATATACTCGCACTTCCCCTTAACTCGTCCAAAAAATGGAATATACAATGGTAACAATAATATGACATCATTTGCAGTTGATGCCGTTATTAAATTTTGAGTAATGTTTGATATACAATTCAGTAGAATATTTTATTGGAATATTTTTTGTAACAGTAATTTCCAAAAAATTCTGTAGAGACGTGATACTTTGTGTTTTTATGTTTCGATTTATTTATTGTTAGGAGGAACGCGGTCGAACCGTATATTTAGGCGTTTTTTGTACAAAAACAGTGCGGGCGGGACGCTTGTGTTCTTCTTAATATTAGTTTTTAGGAGTTTACCTAATTGTATTTTTTGTAATATATCAGTGGAATAATTTTTTCAGATTGGTCTTTTCTTAATTTTTTAGAATTTGTATAATTTGTGGGATGTTACCTCGTCCTTTATCCCTTCCAGAAATATCTGAGTTATTGCG
>JAITKS010000346.1 GCA_031278315.1 Planctomycetaceae bacterium
GCGTCCCGCCTGCATCTTTTTTGTACAAAAAACGCCTAAAGATGCGGTCGAGACGACCGCGATCCCGCAAAAAAATAAATTATTCCACTGATATATTACAAAACTTGAAATCATCACTTATTGGTTAGTGATTCGAACTTAGATCCGGTACTAAATTCCGCATGCGAACTAACCACTAACCACAATCTACTTTCATTTAAAAATTACACAATGGCTCAATCACGTTATAGTCGTCAAATTGCCTTTTATGGAATTGGTTCGGAAGGACAAGATAAATTGTTAAACTCAACAGTTGCAATAGTCGGAGTTGGTGCTCTCGGTACGGTTTTGGCTAATATTTTGTGCCGCTCTGGAATCGGCCGCTTGAAATTAATCGACCGCGATTATGTCGAATTTACAAATTTACAACGTCAAATTTTATTCACCGAAGACGACGCAATTAAATATCGGGCAAAATCTATAGCCGCTTGCGATTTTCTGTCAAAAGTCAATTCCGAAATTAAAATCGAACCTATCGTAACAGAATTAAACGCAGGTAATATCGATAACATATTAAATAATGTCACTCTAATTCTCGACGCTGTCGATAATTGGGAAACACGATTTCTTATCAACGATTGGAGTGTTAAAAATAAAACCGCTTGGATTTATGCCGCTGCACTAGGCTCACAAGGAATGACTATGAATTTTCGTTACAATAATTCGGATAACTCTATTAACTCTATTAACTCTGCCAACTCTACTAATTCTATTAATTCTACTACTAATATTTATGAAACGAATAATATTGGTCTTGGTCAATCAGTTTATCCTTGTCTGCGTTGTTTTGTTCCTTCTGATCAATATCAATCTCAGCAGCCGACTTGTGCAACTGCCGGTATTCTCGCAATGACTACAAGTTCTATCGCTTCAATACAAGCAGCCGAAGCCGTTAAAATTATTCTAAACTCTCCTGATATTCGAGACGGTTTGCTGACAATTGATCTATGGAATAATCGTTTCAAAAATATCAAAATCGAACATGACCCAAATTGTCAGGTCTGTGTACATGGCAATTTCGAGTATTTGTCATATAACGCAGGTATGAAAGTTCAAAAAATATGCGGTCGAAATTCTATTCAAATCTCGCCCGAATCGCAAACTGAAATAAATTTAGAATCATTTGCTGCAACTCTAGCTAATATAGGTCAAGTCGAGGCAAACCAATACATGTTAATTTTCTCAAATGAAGAATATCAATTTGTACTATTCAAAGACGGCAGAGCGATAATCGAAAACGCAAAAAATGAATTTCACGCTAAAACAATCTATAATGAATTTATCGGATTGAGATAACAATATAAACATCATTCATTGCTAAACGTGTGATCCGTAAGCTAAAGCATACGGTTAATAAAGTTTTTTGGTGAATAGTCCCTAGCGGGACTTCTTGATAGTTAGCTCTTGTTCGTGTATTTCGTGTTTAAAAAATAAAAAATTCTGTGAACGGTTACGTTATATTTTTCGTTACGAAAAATAAAATTGAATTTTAAAGAATGAAACGTGTATAAATTTTTTCTTTAGAAATCGAATTGGAAACCGATATGGAAAGTTCCTGTGATAGGTGAATTCTTTCGGTCAACATAGAAGTTGCCGGAATAATTCATGAAAATTGATCTCGTTTTCAAATCGTTTGTGTAATATTGACCGCCTAAATTCGCTGAGATAATCGACCTGCCGAGTTTGCTCCCGTTCAGCGGAAGTCTTTGTCCGAAATCATCAACTACAATTGTTGTTAATTTATCTGTGCCGCAATTAAAAGTGTAGTACAGTCCGCTGTTTAATGTTAATTGTCTAATTTCATATTGTATATCACTTCCGAAACGCAATAATGTTTGTTTTAATGTTGCTAGGTCGTATGTTACTGCGGTGTTTGTGTTGAATTTATCGTCTTCTTTTGCACGATTAATCATGTTGTAATAGAGTTCTAATGCAAATACGGGCCGTAATATTAACTGTTTACTCCAATAATATTTTTTTCCGACTTCGATTATTCCTTCGACCGTATCACCCTTATAACTTGCAGAATGAAAACCGGTAACATTCTTTGCATAACGAGTTGAATTATAAATTTGATGTCCATAGTTTATCATTGCACGTAAATCAATTCCCGAAACACATAATTTCGTGATATAAAATCCGATATAAGTATCGTCGGCAGTGACTTTATCTTGGTTCACCGTTGACGATTGACCTTCATAACCGAAAAGTAAACCATACTGAAACGATTGCGACGGAATAATATCATAACCGACTTGTATTCCATCCGACCGCAATTTGAAATCCTTGTTATTGAAATCGCTTTTATGAGACCCCGTTCTGCCAATATAATTAAACCACAACGATTTATCTGTTTTGCCTGAATACGGCGATTGACCAAAAAATTGATTGTCCGCTTGATAACGGTTGCGGAAAAATGCACCGGCTGCAGATAATTGATTTAATCGTTTCGCAACAGCATTCCATGCGGAATTATGATCATGCAATAACAACGAAGTCAAATACGATTCGCTCATGTGAGCTTGCGAATTAGCAGCAGCATAAACACTATTGGCACCAAGTTTCCATGTTATAAATTGATCCGGCTCTTCAATAAATGAAGTTCTGAATTTATTCCTGTCAACACCGCCGCCGAATTTTATACCAACTGTATTAGCTCTTGCGGGTCCGTGAATTAAAATCGTTCCGTCAATTACATCTGTTGCGTTAATGAATGATTCACTGCCGGCGAGTACATCTAGCGTAGTATTTTTTTCAAGCGAAAGAGTTCCGTCAACTCTTATTTGATTAACACTAATTTGACCCTCAACAAGATTGAGATTATTTGTTGTCTCAAGTTTGTTAAATGTTTGTTGACCTAATCCTCTTTTTGTTACATTATATCCTTTCAAATTTCCTAAGAATGTATAATCTTTGTTATCGTTGTTAGATATAGTTATATTTTTTCCGATAATTTGTCCGCTTTGTTCACCAATGATTCCGTTTTCTATTACGATATCATCTGAAGTTTCGATAGAGCCGCTTTCGATAAAGAGATTTTGAGTTCTCAATTGTTTCAACGTTTGCCGTCCTTGTCCGGTTTTTGTAAGATTCTCGACATTAATCGTAACAGTTGATGAATGATTATCACGTGCATCTATTGTGAAATCACCGCCGCTTAAAATTCCGTCGTTTCCTTCGATTCCTTTCAATTTCGCCCACTGTGTTACGTTTAATTCACCAGCGGCAGGTAAAGTTTCCGTACCAACTAGACTGCCCAAGTCTATTAGCTTTCCATTGGCATCACGATTAGCGGTATCGATTTCGATTTCGCCATTAATTGTTTCTTCGGCTTGTCCGAAAGTAATAACGTTAGTCGTAACAGTATTAAATCGTTGTATGCCTTTTCCTTCTTTTGTAATACTTCCGGCATTTAAGTTGCCGATAAATGTGAATTCGTTTAATGTATAACCATAATAGGTCGTGCTGCTGGATGGATTTATGACTTCATCAATTCCAATGCTTAAAGTTAAATTTCCTCCGACCGTGAATGTACTATTTATGTCGGCGTTTGCATCATTTCTAATTCCTCCTATCGCGGCTGATTCTATAATTTCCAGCTCACCGGCATTTATCGTTAATAGATTATAAGATTCAATTTGTCTTATCGTTTGTTTACCATCGCCCTTTTTGATAATGTAACCCATGTCAACTAATCCGCCAAAGTAATAATTCGAACCAGCGTCAATATCAATTATAACGGCAGCAGTGTCTATTCCTATCAAGCTGCCGGCTAACTCTTTACCGTTGACGTCATAACCGCTCTGAAGTCCTTTAATTTTTGTAATTTTGTCAGCATCGAGGAGATCTTCAACTTTAGTATCATAACTGCTTTTAGACTTAACACTGCTTCCGACAATTTTTAATGTCCCTGATTTTATTGTAAGAATATCTGTTAGAAGCACCCCGATAGATTGCGTCCCGATTTCTTTATACGTTTCGATCTGATATAGCGATATATTGCTGTCGTCTTTTATGTAGTTTTTATCAACAGTTACATAATCAGCGTCCAATTTACCGTCGAATACAAAATTACCAACACCGATGAATGTTATATTAATTTCTTTTTCACCATTATCAGCGCGGGCATCAATAATTCCGCCATTATTTCCGATAATACCATTAAAAATCTGATCGTAATTGAAAATTCCTTTTCCGTATGTAGTCAAAATAAGACCAGAAGTATTTTCACGATTTCTAAATTGCGACGCACCAAAATCTACCTCAACCTTTTGGGTGTCTGTAACCTTGCCGATCGTTATTTTTTGAGTGTATTGGTCAAAATAACTTTCGTTATTTGGTACATTACTTAATTTAATATCACCGTATATTTCAATACTTTCGCTTCCAATAAATTTAGATTTGTCTCGAAGTTCAGATTTTACGTTAAAGATAATTTCTTGTGCGTTATAAACTGCAAATGTTTCTCCGCCATTTGTGAATATTTCATCGTCTTTAGTGCTTGAATCTGCTAAACCAATAATTAACTTGTTATCAGTTCCATTGAAATAAATACTTGCAGTTGAACCGGTAATTTGTACGAATTCTTTGATGTTTGGCGGGGTTTGGGAACTATTTTCCGTATTAATTGAAATATTGTTTTGACCTCCAATAGAATATATACCAAAGGCATTTCCTGAATTTGATGTTGCTTCTACGTTATTTGATATAACAAATATTTCAATTGGCATTGTGCCTATTCTTATTCCAACAGCGTCACCTTGTTCTGCAATTGCTTCAACTTCTCCATTAAGTTGAAGTACTGAATTGTCACCAGTAGTAAGAGAGTTCGCTTTAATACCATTTATAAGATCGACTCCAATTGCCGAACCCGTTCCGCCAGTTTTAGCTGTAATGCCGTCATTAACTTCTAAATTTCCGCTGATTGCAGGTTCGCCTTTAATAACTAACCCAAAAACATTACCGGCTCCGCCTAACTTTTCTGCTGTAATATTGCCAATTACAATATTACCGCCGTTGGATGAATCAGTTTTAGGCAGAATTGTTCCATTCAGTATAAAACCATAAACATCTTTATCTGTATTTTTTGACGTTGCTACAATATCATCTACGAAAAGAGTACCCGATACGGCACCAACTTGCATCCCGATTGCGCCGCCTGTGGTTGATGTTGCCGTTATTTGGCGAATATTAACATTAGGAGTTGAATAGCTATCAGCGTATCCAATTGTTCCATCCAACAATGCACCAATTGCATCGCCTGACTCGGACTCGGATTCAATTACAAGTCCTCCATTATAGTAATAGTAACCACCATTATCGTAATCGTAATAGTAACTACTACTTGATATATTAGTGTTGTTGCCGATATTACCAGTTATATGTAATCCAATTGCGTCGCTGGTTTTTGAACTCGCTAAAATCGTCGGCGAATTGTTATAATAATAAGGCGCAATGTTGATGTTACTATCGGTACCAATATTGCCTAATTTTACTCCAGTTGCCGTTCCATTATCAGAACTGACAGTGACAGGTGTTGTTTGATCCAAGAAGGTATTATCAGATACAATTTCTATATCTGCGTAATTTCCAATAGAGTTTATTATCCAAAAACCAGTTGCGGCACCATCTGTAGATTTTACTACCAGGTCTTCACTAATAATATTTACAAAATCATTAGCATTATTTATAAATATTCCCGTTGCGTTATTTCCTGCCTCAACTGTTATAGTCTCGAAATTAATATTAGAGCCTTTTCCGACATTATATTCTACTTGAAATCCTACTGCATTACCTTTAGCTGAAGTTGCAGATATTTCGCCAATAGTAATTGGTGTAGAAGAATAAGGATAATAATAATAACTAGTATCATAGTCAGGTTTAAAGATATTTGTCAAAGATATTCCAATCGCATTACCCTCATTTGCACTAACAGTAATATCATTAGCTGCAATACGTCCGTATTTATAGCTAATAATGCTCTCATCGGGATTAGTGTCATAATACGTAATATTACCAGCAATAATTCCTATTGCGTCGCCTTTTTCTGAAGATTCAACATTAATATCGCCCATATAAACATAGCCTGAGACATCACTGTATGTTGTTACATTACCGCCGGCATTATTACCTCGCAAGAAACCTAACCCAATAGCATTACCTTTACTTGTAATGTTAAGATTAAATAAATCTTCTAAGTTGTAGGAGTTATCGTAACCAATTATTAAACCATCAAATTTAGTATCAGAATGATAAATTAATCCGCCGGCAAATCCGCCGGAAACTTGTTGATCTACAGTAATATCAGTGGGATAGTCGTAGGAATAAATAGAAACAGTACTATTGTTTGTTAATACCCCAATTGCATAAATTATATATGGATCGATATTTGTAAATTTAAAATTACTAGAAGAATAATAATTATTATTATCATAATTAAAAATCAGTTCATTCTCATTATATGTGTTTTCATAAATTACAGAGGGGGGAAAGGTGGTAGTGAGATCTGTACTTATGCTCGCATTTGTACCATCTAGTTCTACAACGACAGCGGTATCTTTATAAATTGGGTCTGCGTGATGATAAGGTACGATAGTAGGGTTTATTGTGTTTGTTATTGGTGTTGGTGTATATTGTCCGAAAGTTATGTTTGTTAGGACGAGAAGATAGAGTAATAACAGGCTGATTTTAATAACAGCTTGCCCACAAATACTATTTCTAAAATTTCGTTGCATCCCTGCTTTCATTGACTCAATCTGTCTATTTGTTGTCTCTTAAATCCAAAAAACCAAAATAACGTAACTATATCATCAGTAGTTACCACGACAGGATAATAACAAAATAGTTACCCATACCCAACGTTGTCAACAATGTCCGCATTCCATTGATATATTACTAAAAATCTAAAATTGCAAAATTTCAAATCTTAAATTTTAAATCTCAAGTCTCAAATCACCCAATACTAACAATACAGCTTTCAATTTGACCGTCTCTTAACCTTGTTCTAATTTTTTCTTTTGGTTTAACCTCGTTTATACTGCGAATAGTTTTGCCGCAATCATTTTCTGTAATACTGTAACCTCTCGCCAAAGTAGCAAGCGGATTCAAAGCTTCTACAGTTGTGACGATGTTTTGAAAACGCTGCTGCCAAATTTCTACATTTCTTTCTAACGATTTATTAAGCCTTGCATTTATTTGATTTATCAAGTTTATTCTACATTCAATAATTCTTTGCGGCTTCACAATTGCTGTATGCTTGCCCAAAAATTCCAGATGATTTTTATACGCTGTAATTTTTCTTTCAATGTTTCGCTCAATAATATTCTTTGCTTGTATCAACTTATCCATTAATTCTGAATCTTTAACAGCAACCCGTTCAGCAGCTTCACTTGGCGTCAAAGCTTTTATATCAGCTGCTAAATCACACAAAGTAATATCGATTTCATGTCCGATACCTGAAATAATCGGTATTTTTGAATTCGCTACAGCCCTTACGACCGATTCTTCATTAAACGTCCACAAGTCTTCTGCGCTGCCTCCTCCTCTTGCAATCACAATACAATCAATCTGCTTTATTGCTGCAATTTCATGTATATTTTTTATTGCTTCAATAATTTCCTCCGCCGCCCTATCACCTTGCACCTGAACAGGAACTAATAAAACATCAACTAATTCCGTCCTCCTTTTCAAGACTTGTAAAAAATCCCGCACGGCAGCCCCTGTTGCACTCGTAATTAGCGCAACACATTTTATGAACGTAGGAATTTTTTTCTTTCTTGACAGATCAAAAAGTCCCTGTTTTTCAAGCTTCTCCCTCAATTGCCGAAACGCCAACTCAAGTCCGCCCATTCCTTTCGGCTCAACTTTATTCAAAATCAATTGATACTTGCCGCTAGGGGGATAAACCTCGACCCGCCCCCTACACACCAACTCCATCCCCTCCTCGATCTCAAACCGTAACTTTGAATACGCCGACTTCCAAATAATCGCCGAAATCCCAGACCCCTTGTCCTTCAAAGTAAAATAAACATGCCCCGACTTCGGCCGCGAAAAATTCGATACTTCACCAACAACCCACACTTCACTCAAACTCGCCTCAAGAACTCCCTTTATCCGTAACGTTAATTCCGTTACCGTTTCAGGCATCAATGTTACCTCCGCCGATCCTGCCGCCGTACCCGATTCCAAAATCTTATCTGATAAATCAGTACTCGATTGCAATAACTTGTAATCATCATTGTCATTCTCATTGTCATTGTCATTGTCAAAATCAAATAATGACTTCACAGAACCCGAAACTTTTTGCGTAGTTTTAACCATCAATGTTGATTAGTGGTTAGTTGTTAGTTGTTATAGTTCGCATGCGGAAATTAGTATCGATTTTAAGTTTGAATCAATTAATCACTTACACTATTATTCCGGTTGCCCTTTTAGGACTGGTTTGATTTTATGCGTGAACAGTTACCTTTTTCGTTACAAAAAATAAGGTTGAAAATAAAGGTTAGTTGTAAAATTCATAATCCCAAAAAAGTTGAAAACAAATATTTCTGATTTCTGATTTTATTTTGGAAAAGGATCAATTATTTCTGGTTCAGTTACGGTCTCGCTTGCTTTTACTTGCGGTAATAACGGCGTCTCTGCTAAAGTTGAATTCGACGTTTGCGTTTGCCTCGCCGGCGAAACAATACTGCCCCGTCTTTGATAAAAATTCAACGTCTGCTCCGAAGATAATTTTGTTTGCGGCTCTACCTTTCCGGCAGCAACATCAGCATTATACGGACTTAATAACTCGGTTCGAATCTGATGAGTTCCGCCTCGTTCCGCTTTTATAACAACTTTCATAGTCAACGTTTGACCTGCACTAATAGTCGGAATCAAATCAAACTCTACGACCCCGTTTTCAATTTTACTTTTGTCGCTATTTGTCGAAATTGGTCTCAATCCTTCACTACAATAAACAAACAAACCTACATTACTTGCCATCTTCGTTCCTCTGTTCGTCACATTTATCACCCAAACAGTGTCTTGCCCTACTTCAATTGGTCCATTTGGCGATTCAACAAACATTCTCAAATCAGCAAGCGCCTCCGCCGTAAATACACTCGTACATTGTGCGACCGAATCCTCCTTGTCTTTCAACACGGTGTCGATTTTACATATTCCCTCACGATTCGGCGTGCAAATAATCGAGGAAGTAAATTCACTGTTTACCGGTAACGAATCAATAGTCCATTTTACATGATTCTGCGGCGTCAATATCCCCCCGTTTGTACTCGAAATATACTTCGCCCCTATCGGAATCGTAACAGTTAAATCAAGATTCTTTGCGTCCGCACTCCCCGTATTTTTAATTTTTACGATAAATTCCGCCGGCGACCCTACAAATTGCGTTTCCGCCGTCTCAACAACCATCGTAACCTCAGGACGTAAAATTTTTACCTTTTTCGTTAATTTCGCATTTACATCATAAGCGCCCGTTGCCTGTATGTTTATATCAACACTATTTTGCTGCTTCCCAGCCCACACGTCAACCAAAATAGCTTTTTCCTCCCCCGCCTTTATCACAGGAAACGTAAGCTCTTTCATCGCCGACCCAGTTTCTAATAATTCCAACTTTACTTTTTCTGCGTCACCGCTGCCGATATTTCGAATCCATAACGTAAACGTCGTTTCCGTTCCCCACAAAATTTGATCCGGTCCTTGTAACTCCATTTCTAACGTGGCTTCTTCAACCACAATCGTAGTGGTTGTCGAAGGTTTCCTGAAATCATACAAGATTTTCAAATCAATCGTTTTCCGTTCCTGCGGAATTAACAATAACTCAAGTAACTCCTCACAATTCGGCTCAATTTGCCCGATATTCCAAATTAGGTCACGCGAATTTGATTTCTTGTTTTCCTTCTTCAACTCCGAAGCGCCCGAACTTAACTCCGATAAACGAAACGTAATCCAATTCGGAATTTCAATAGTCAACATAACTTGCTCCGCAGTTGCCCCCCCTCTGTTCCTTACACGAATCCTATACTTCGATTCCCGCCCAACAATTACACGCGAATCACCCTCCGTCTCAACCTCAATCAACGGACTAACCGTAAGCCGCTTCGCATTATTACTATTCGTCATCACGGTACCTCCCGAAACCTGCCTAGATTCAACACCGCCCTGCGACGACGTAATAACCGGTTGATACGAAGGAACCGCCGGATCATTCCAATTCTTACTACTGGTCGAAGCTACCCCCCCTTGCTCCTTATCATTAGCTTGATGCAGCCTAGTAGTTTCATAATACGGACGATTCAATAAATTCGCCTGATTTTGCACTTGCCCATTAGAATGCTCATATCCCGCCGAATTACCCCGATCAAACGGCGTTGAATTTTGAAGCCGCTGCTCATGCCGTAAGTTTTCACGATAATTTTCACGATAATTCTCATGATAATTCTCACGGTAATTTTCACGAGAGTTCTCACGGTAATTCGTATAGTCTGACCGCCCCGATCTGTTGGTTTTAGAATTATTACTGTCATATTGCCAATCATCATACGAATTCGGCGATTCCACAATCGACCGCTGCATATTACCGCCAATCGAATTAACTAAATACGACTCGTCACTATCATCATAATTCTGATCAAATATTGCATTGCGCATACTATTCAATCTCTCTAACGACGATTTTTCCGCATTACTGTCAGAATATCCATACACCTCATTAGATTGAGCAACACGCGTAGATGAATTCGACCTCGACAAATTCATACCGCCCATCGAAGTTCCTATAAGCTGCGATTCTTTAACCATTGGCGCATCCGGCTGTATCTCTTTTAGTTGCACAGTAGTCGGTTTAGGCGGCGTAATCGGCTGCGGCGGCGCAATCGGTCGGATTTTGTTAATATTGGCGGGCCGCTCAAGATTCTCATTATGTCCCGAATCAGAATTTTCATCTTCTTCATAATCACTGCCCAAAATTGTTTTGCGAATACGTTCCAGTAAACCGGGCTTCTTAACTTCCTTTTGACCAAGTACATCCAACTCGCCCATAGTTCCCCGCTCAACCGAAACACTAGAAACAGGAACAATAGACGACGCCGACGCCGATGCCGACACTGCCTTATCCTTCGATAATACAGACGCCGAAATAGGAAGCGGTAAAGGCTTCGGGCGTTGCGCATAAATTAACGGATTCAATATAAAACCGAAAAAAAGCACAAAAATACCCGCAACAAAGTTGACCATAATCAATTTAGTCAGGTAACGTTCCATGTCTAATAGTCCTCACTTTAACTCAATACACTAAATTTAAGGAAACAAAAATAACTAACTCTCATTTCTGAATTCGAAATCACAAATTGCTAGGTTAAAGTAAATAATGTTACTCAAATTGTCCATCTTTACATTTCCGCACTCCACCCTTAAAATTATCACAACACTCCATAATATCCATTGACCAAAGTGTCAATTTGATTCTGTAAAATGTTAATTTAGATAAACCCCCTGAATACGGAATAATGACTTGGATAAATAAGTGAAAATACGAAAGCTAATTGTCCGAAATCATAAAACGAATATACCAGTTTCAACTGATTATATCGACTTTAATGACAATAGGGATTAGTTGACTTTTCAGATTATTCCGAATTTATTGGAAAAGATTTTTTTTAATACCACAATAACTTCAATTTTAAAAATAATTCAACAAATTTTTTTACTTTGCCGCCAAACACTAAAAACAAATTCCAATAAAATAAATACACAGAATCTCAATAACAGAAAATTATATCCATAAAAATTACCCCCGCGAATATTTCAATAAAATTCTAAACTCACTATTAAATATATGTGTCACACCATGAACACCAACAACTCACTCTTTAATTTCCGAAATCACTAAAATTACTGAAATCACTAAAATAGCTGCTTGCTAACTAATCACTCAATATACTTTTCACCCTGTCAATTGCGAAACTCATAACACAAATTATAAATTCAATATAAACATAAGTCTCCAAAACTACACTAAATTTTTAACCTTACACTACAACCAATAATAAAATTTTTTCAACACTAGGTAATTGTTAGATAGATTATAGCCGTTATAATTAACCCGCTTTTTGCAAAATACTAAATTGTCGATAACAACAAAACAAATACGTTCCTCGTAATCATATTTTTCACGTATAGTTGATCAAACTCCAAACAATCTGCCGATACCTGATAAGATATATTACATCGAAATCAATAACTCAAAATAATTGCCCACACAAAAATATACCCCGCTCACACACTAAAACTAAACAGAACTAAACAAAATGAAAACAACAATTTTTATCATCCCAAAAAATAAATAAAAAAATCCGGTACTATTTTAATAAGTATAATTTTGCCCATATCATTATACTCCACAAACACTTACAAGATATAAAATATAATATGAAAAAAATAATTGATTTGTTCGGTAATACAATTTCTCGAAAAGAATTATTACGCCTATTCCCTAAAACTTATAATCACGACAAATATTGTACAAGCCTCTTTTCAATACTCGAACTATCTTACCGTATTTTCAAAGTCATCTTACCGAAAGATTTATTAAACGAACTCGATCTTGACCATTTCGAAATAATTGATACAAAATTTATCACGACTCAATTACGAGTTAATCATTGTGATATGCTTTACCGTTTTCCCCTCCAAGAAGATCCAAAGTCATGGGTTTATTTTTTGATCGATTTCAAGTCCAATAATGACCCCGACGCAGCAACACAACTCTTTCGCTATGCAACAACCATTTGGATGAAATTATGGGGCGACGAAGGCGAACCTAGAAACTTTCACTTCCCATGCATTCTAGCAATGATATTTCATTGTGGAAAATCGAAATTTACATCAGCAACCAATGTCGCCAATAGAGTAAATTTGCCCAAGAAATCACAGCTGCGCAAAAATACAATTAACTTCAAAGTACATAAATATGACGTGAATAGTAAAAGATCAGAATCTGAACTACCTCACGACCCAATAGTCAAAATGATGTTTTCTATCCTGAAAATAGCACGCTATAAAGATGTGAACAAACACTCATTAACGATATTCAAACAATTCAAAGAACATATCCGTACAGATAAATTATTTGCAGTAGTATGGGACACGAGTTTGTGGTATCTTTATACCAGTGCAAAACATTTCACTCGTGAAATGTTTGACCAATTAACAACATTAACCAAAAAATTAGGAGTAAAAGTTATGTCAACATCTGCATTTAAAACCCACATGAAAGAAGTTAGGATTTTAAGCGAAGCTAGAGGCGAAGCTAAAGGCGAAGCTAAAGGCGAAGCTAGAGGTGAAGCTAGAGGCGAAGCTAAAGGCATAGCTAGTGCTATAATTCGTCTTTTGAATCGTCGGGTAGGTGAACCGTCGTTGGAATTGCAAGATAAGATTAAGTCAATTCGGTCTATCGATAAACTCGACGAACTTTTGGACTTCGCGATAACATGTGTGTCACTTGGCGAATTTGAAACTGCATTTAATTGATGGTCGAAATAGTGAATGTAAGAAATGTAGTAATATTTTAGTAGAATTTTGTTTTTTTATTAAGCTGCCTGCAATTTAATTTTATGATACATTTTCAAGAAATATATGAACTAATGAAATATGTTGAGAAAATGTTTGTTATTAGAAATAAATTTGTAGTTAGTTATTAATTTTTCAACGTGTAATGAATGTCGTAGTGCGATATTTTGTTACCATAAACTTATTGGTTGTGTTAAGGGGAAATTCAAATGGATATGTCTTTGATTTTAGAGTTTGTTCAAGAAGCTCGTGAATATATTGAAGAGATTGAGCCTACATTGATTGAAATCAATAACGGTAGTGAGAGTGCTGCTGGTGCGGTTGATTCTGAACTTATTAACTCGGTATTTCGTCTTTTTCATTCGATGAAAGGCGGGGCGGGATTTCTTTCGCTAGCGACGGTAGTTTCCGTGACGCATGAAGCGGAAACGTTGTTGGATAAAATCCGAAATGGAAAATTGAGTCTAACTGTACAAATTACGGCAACGCTTTGTAAAGCTCTTGATCTCTTTCGTGATATGCTCGATCACATTGCCGAAACAGGTAATGACGAAGGATTTACAGCTCCAGCGTCTGCTATTATTGCGGTTCTCAAAAAACATGTAGCTAACGAACCAGTGGGAGAAAACGAACTTTCCGATCTAATTGCTGCCAATGGCGGAAATATTACAGACACAACAAACGAAATAAACACGGCACAACAAATTTCGCAATCAACTTCCGGTTCTAGTAATGATTTATCTTTTGAAATCCTAAAAGATGAGCCGGTCAAAACTCCTGTTCCGATATCAGAACTAACATTCAATACGGCAAGTGAAACAAATATTTCTGAAACTGATACGGTTTCGGTTCCGGTTCCGTCAAATGCGGTACCGGCGTCATCGCAATTATCACAAGAATCGAATCCGGCGGCGGAATTGACAAACTTACAACTTTCGCCGGAAATGAGACACGGATTTGTCGCCGAAGCTACTGAACAACTTGATGCTGCCGAGCAAGCTCTGTTACTTGTTCAAGATGAAACAACCGTCGATCCCACTGAACCGTTAAAAGATTTATTTAGATATATTCACAGTTTTAAAGGGAATTGCGGTTTCATGGGACTTGTAGATTTAGAACATCTAAGTCACACGATGGAAACGTTATTAGATAATCTGCGAAGCGGAACAATAAAACCTGACACTAATATCGTAAGTAAATTGCTAGGTATGGTCGATATTTTGAGAGAAACAACGAAAGATATAGAAGAAGGCGGATCAGCACAAGTCAAAGATTTACAATCTCATGTTCAAACTATTAATACTTTGATGAATATAACAGCAACTGTACAGACTCCGCCAACAACTTCACCAACGACAACAACAACTTCAACAACTTCAAGTCAAGCAACTTCTTCTTCATCATCAACAACTTCATCAACATCTGCGGCGGCTGTTGTTACGTCTCAAGCTCTTCCTATCGAGTCGAAAACGACTCCGGCAGCGGCACAGCCGGTTGCAGAAATTTCTAAACAGACGAATGTTTCTCAATTACAACTTTCTGACGTTTTACCTGCTGATAAAATTGCGGCTCAACATTTAGCAACTTCAACTTCAACTTCAACAACAGCAGCAGCCGGAGCTACTGGTGCAGCAGGCGGAGCTACTGGGGCAGCAGCTGGAACTGCAAAAGCAAAACAAGATATTAGAGTTGATTTGCATAAATTGGATATACTGATAAATCTTGTTGGTGAGCTTGTGATAGCAGAATCGATGGTAACGCGATGTCCTGCTGTAGCTTATATTGAGGATGAGTATTATAATCGGGCGAAGCATCAATTGCGTAGGATATGTGATGATTTGCAGGATGTAGCGATGTCTGTTCGGATGATTCCGTTGTCGGCAACGTTCAGAAAGATGATACGTTTGGTTCACGATCTTGCGACGAAGACGGGCAAGCGTATAAAGTTGAATCTTGTCGGCGAGGATACAGAAGTTGACAAAACTGTGATTGAGCAGATAGCTGATCCGTTGGTTCATATAGTGCGGAATAGTTGTGATCATGGAGTAGAATTACCGGATGAGCGTTTGAAATCGGGCAAGTCTGACACGGGAACTGTAACGCTTGAAGGGCGTCATGAGGGAGGCGAGGTGTGGATTATTATCAAGGATGATGGGCGAGGTTTGAACAAGGAGAAAATAATAGCAAAAGCGATGGAAAAGGGACTTGCTGGTAATGAGGTTCGAGACTGGCCGGAAGAACGAATTTTCAAGTTGATATTTGAGCCGGGGTTTTCAACTGCGGATAAGGTAACGGATGTATCGGGGCGAGGCGTTGGAATGGATGTTGTCAAGCGTAATATTGAGAAATTAAACGGCCGAATAGACATTTCAAGCCGTGCTGGTGAGGGTTCAATTTTTACGTTGCGGATACCTCTTACGCTTGCTATTGTGGATGCAATGTTGGTGCGGGTAGGTGACGGCAAATATATGATTCCGACGTTGTCTATCCGTGAAAGTTTAGTGCCTATTATGAAACAAGTTACAATTACACCGGAAGGACGTGAAATTTTGAGATTACGTGAAGAAATGGTGCCGATAATTCGTCTTTATGATGTTTTCGGATGTAAGCCGGGCGCGGAGAAATTAAAGGATGGTATCTTGATTGTTGCGGAAGATGCGGGGCATTCTTTTGCGTTTTTTGTTGATGAGATTATTGGGCAGCAGCAAACTGTAATTAAGGGATTACCTGATTACATTGGCGAGGCGAATGGATTTTCAGGATGTACTATTTTAGGTGACGGGTCGGTGAGTTTGATTGTTGATGTAGGTGCAGTAAGTCAGATGTCGGGTACGTATGCAGCGTCGCCGGTGAATAAATTTCAAGTATGGGATGACAATGTAGAAAACGGCACGCATCAGCGGCATGTTGATGTTTCGTTTGGAGATTTGGAAAGTATGGTAGAAATGGCTTAAATATAAGTTTGATACTATTAATCTCAGGTAATATTTCAGCGGATTTTCTGTAATTATATTACGATTGTGTTGAGTAAAATTTTTTTAAACACGAAATACACGAAATTCATTAAATTTTACAAAGCGCACGAAAATTATACGAAAATTACCTAAAAGAATCTTTCGTGTTTTTTGTGATCTTTTGTGATCTTTTGTGATGTTTTGTGTTAAAAAAATTCTGCTGATACATTACAAATATTTTATTTTTTAGGTGAATCTGCATTTATTGTTTTTTTGTAATTTGGATTCTCTGCTTGACCTGTTATTTCATAGAGAAATCTGCTTGGAATTGTTGGTTTCATTTTTCCCCATTTCATTCGGTTTAATGCGAGAGTAAGAGTCAATCTTTTTTTCGCTCTTGTTATACCGACGTAGCATAATCGTCGTTCTTCATCAACAGCTAGTATATCGTCGCAGTCAACACTTCTATAATGAGGTAAAATTCCTTCTTCCATTCCTACCATATAAACATCCGAGAACTCTAATCCTTTTGCTGCATGTAATGTCATTAGAATAACTGCTTTGTTGTGTTGATTGTTTCTTGTCTGGTCTGAACCGAAATCATAACCGGCGACAGATGTATTATCCAAAAAGTCTGATAGTGTTGGATTTTCAGCTTCCGAAATATATTTTGCAGCTTCACTTAATATTTCTGATATTGACGTCCATCGTTCATCTTGTTCTTTTTTTTCTGGATATTGCCGGCATATTTCTTTATCATAATCAATTGCTTTAAGCATTTTTTGTAAGTTTTCAACAGAAAAATTGCGGGTCAATATTTTACGTTGTTCGGCAATCAATGACTGAAACGAGTTTAATACTTCAATCGACTTATGACTGAAATCATCGTTATTGTTTCCGCTTTCAGTTTTCAATTTTGACAAGATATCCCAGATAGGAACTTTTGCATTAATTGCATGTTCCGTTACTTTTTGAATAGTTGCCGAACCTATTCCTCGCGGCGGCGTATTAAGAATTCGTAAAAGGGATATATCATCTTGCAATCGATTTAGCAATTTCAAGTATGAAATCACATCGCGTATTTCTTTGCGATCGAAAAAAGATTGTCCGCCGATTAAAATATACGGAATTTTTGCTGCTCTAAATTCCATTTCAAAAATTCGAGGTTGTTCATTTGTCCGAAAGAGAACTGCGATCTCATCTGCATTACGGCCGGAATGTAATTGTTTCAATATATCATTAACGACAAATTTCGCTTCTATATCGCCGTCTTTACATTGTTTGATAATAGGCGAATATCCCGACAGTGTTGATATTAACTTTTTACCATGACGCTTTGAATTGAATTTTATCAAATTATTTGCCCAACTTATAATTTCATAAGTTGACCTATAATTTTCTTCCAAACGAACAATTTTTGCGTCTTTCCAATCACGTTTAAAATTCAAGATATGTGTTACGTCGGCACCTCTCCAACCATAGATCGCCTGATCATCATCTCCGACAACACACAAATTACCATGAGGAGACGCCAGTCCGCTAACGATCCGGTATTGACTCATATTCGTATCCTGATATTCATCAACAAGAATGTGATCAAATCGGCCGGCTTCAGCTGATAATACATCGGGAAACTTGCGAAATAATTCTTCGGTAACAAGAAGTAGATCATCGAAGTCAACGGCACCGACAGTTCTCAACATATTTTGATACCGGAAATACGCAAGAGACGCTAAATGATCTTTGGAACTCCATGCCGATTTAGTTGCTTCGTCACAATTTATTCCTGAGCTTTTCCAATTACTTATTCGCGACAAAAGTTCGGACGGACGCAATGCTGCATCCGATACTTTTATTTCACGCAATACCTGACGGGCAATTGCTTCTTGATCGCCCCGATCATAAATTGCAAATTGATTCGGATAACCAAGACGCGAAATATGACGCCGTAATATACGTACACAAAGCGAATGAAAAGTTGTTGCTTCGGGTTTACTCTTGTTGGAAGAATTATTTTTTTTAAGCAAATTGGTAAGACGTAATTGTAATTCACGTGCCGCTTTATTCGTAAACGTTACAGCAAGAATACGCGAAGGTGATATACCGCTTTGAATCAATCGTGCTATTCGATATGTAACAACTCGTGTTTTACCTGTACCAGCTCCGGCAAGTACAAGTAAAGCTCCGTGTAAAGTTTCAACCGCCTCACGCTGGGCAACATTAAGAGACATAATTTTCGACGTTTTGTATTTAAATGTTCTCACTTGAATTGTCTATTCGACTTGTTTGTTTTCTTGTCGAAATTCAAGTTTTGTGATGAATATAAATTTGATGAATATTGATTTGATGAATATAAATGTGTGAATGTGAATGTGTGAATATAAATGTGTGAATGTGAATATGAATTTGAATATGTGAATGTGAATATAAATATTAATGTGAAAGTGAATATAAATGTGCGATTGTATTGTTGAAATTCTAGTACGATTCGTATATTAGAGAGTTTTTTTTCTTGTTGGGATTCCTATTGCGAAAACTCCCAATACGAAACATAACGGAATGAAATAATAAATATACGGAACAGAGATTATACTCACTAAAAGAAATACAATAACTAAAGGTAATCCAAAACAAAAACCTGTTGCTGCTCCGCGATACGTTACCGAAAACATCGCTGGAATAGAAACTAAATAACATGTAACAAAAGATACACAAACTAATCCGCAAATAAAAATATAAATCGATGCTGCTTCTAATGGTAATTCTACTCTCCGCAGCATTACGGCTATCATTGATAATAACGCTGAAACTATGAATATCACGCAAAAAATCTTACGTTGTGTCCAACTTCTGCCCCAGCCGCCGTATATTATTCCCAAAACTCCGCAAACGAAGCAGCCGGCACCGAAAAATAATATCATTCGGCTGACTTGTAATTCTCCTTCGGAATATCGAAATTCTGTTACAAATAATAAATCTTCCCATATTGATAAAAATTCATTTTGCCATTCTTGCCATTTATCAACATTTGTTTTTGTTCTTTCGTTTATTAAATCATTTTTTTTGTTTTTATTATTTTGTTTTTGTTGAGTCAAGATTTCATCAAGAGTCCGCTCGCCGACTGTAATAAAAAATCCGGCTTTCATTTTTATTCGGTTACGAATTGAATTTGGTATATCAATTTCAGATTGACCGTTTCCAAATTTTGAGTTCCATTTTAGAACGGCACGTTCTGCAACTAATTCTTTTGTTATTCGTTCTCCGCGTAATCGTTTTACTAATTCTAAAAGTCCTTCTGCGACGCAACCTGAAATATCATCTTGTGAATATCCGTAACGCCGTAATATTTGCGGCATTAAATCGATTTTGCAATCATCCTCGTTAATGAGATCAAGCACTTGCGGTTTATCGATAATGTATGCTATCAATGCAGCGTCAACGTCATCTGTAACGGTGTCGTTATTTGTTATCCGTGATGCTATTCTCACATCAAGATCGTATTTTTGATATGTGCATTGACGATTACCGTTGCCAAAGCTCATTGCGGCGATTATCAATCCGGTGATTCCAAATGTTGTCAGAATCAGCGCAGGTAATAAAAGCCGCCGCCGATTTGATAATATTTCACTAAGAGACACAAAGTAAGTATTCGCTAAATTATTTATTATCGTAACGTAATATTGGTAAAAAATAATTTTCATACTTTGTGTTTTTTTTCTTAACAAATTATTCGTATTATCGGCATTATAAACATTATCGGCTTTGGCATTATCCTGCATATTAAGGCTGGATTTCATACTGTTGTTATTGTCGATTAGTTTATCTCGTACAGCAATTTTCCAAAGCAGCGGCTCGTCTGACCAATGCCATAAAACCGGCACTAAAAAAATCGGTAAAATTTGAATTTGATACAAAGAACGCCAGCCGATAGTCCCAAGTATAAATGATAAAACCGCACCAGCCGCACCGCCGATAATTGCATAACTAAATATCTGCCAATGCTGACGTTTCGGTATTGTCTCGAAAATAAGAATTGTACTCGAAACCAATACTCCGCCAACTGATACACCTATCAAGAAATGTGCAATAAGAAAAAGCAGTCTATCCGAAAAATAACCGCATACCGCCGCAAAAAATGGTGCAATTGTGAGACCAATAAGCATCGTGCGGTATCGTCCGATACGATCGCTTAAACTGCCGTAAAAAATTAATCCAAGTGCAACGCCTAAAAGTGTAAGACGATTAACAAAATGAAAACAACTAAAAACATCAGATGAATAAATAAGCGGATATTTCCAAAGCTCTTTTATTGCAGAATGTAATTCCATCGACGGAAACAATAACACAAAAAAAGCTGAAAACCAAACTAAAAAACTTGTAATCGCAATTATCCGAAAAGAAATAAGCATGTCTCGACTAGACGTAAATTTGTAAATGAATTTATAACCATAAACGACTTCAATAACAAAATAAAAAACGAATGTAATATATCAGTGGAATAATTTATTTTTTTGCGGGATCGCGGTCGTCTCGACCGCATCTTTAGGTGTTTTTTGTACAAAAAAGATGCAGGCGGGACGCCTGCGTTCCC
>JAITKS010000384.1 GCA_031278315.1 Planctomycetaceae bacterium
TTCAGGGCTTAATTTCAAAGGTGAAACCATTACGTAGGGCGACTGCCCTACGCTAATGCTGATTGCCCTTTCAGGGCGATTCTAGCTTTATACGTGAACGGTCACCTTTTTCGTTACAAAAAATAATACCGAATTTTAAAGGACAATGAGTATATATTATCAATTTCTGTGATTTGTTAATAATGGTAATAAATCACTGAAAATATTATTCAATTTTTTTGGCTGCGGCTTCGGCTTTTTTTTCTATGGTTTGTAACGATTTTAAATGATACTCTGCAATTTTTGCTGCATACCAGTCATTTTGTTTTTGCGTTTTTATAATTGAATCTTTAATACGTTCAATCACGTCATTGTATCCGTCAAGAACTCTTTGAACAGCAGTAATTTGATCATTCATCAATGCAATTCGTTTGTTTTCTAACTCTATTGCAAAATTAATTTCTTTTGTCTCATAATTTATATTTCCTATCGACACTTTAAGATCATCAACATTCCTCTTGAGCGTTTCCCTTTTGTTTTTTAACTGAGTATTTTTTAAATACGCCGCCGATAAAGCAACATCAAAATCAACTAAATTCCTTTGAGCATTTGTTAAATCAGCCCTGATTTCTGCCGGTACAATTCTTTCAAGATCGTCTTTTTTTATTCTGTTGAAAATATCATCATAACGATCTCGCGGTAAAGATGAATAAACCGCCCACAATGATTGCATCGAATTATTAATTACTTTGATTTCATAATCATTCAATTCAATCGCAGATTTTAACTCCGCCGTGTACGCTTTATCCGTTTTTTCCGGAACTTTATTAAGAGTAAAAATTCCAATAAAAGCGCCGTTTTCGCCATTGCCGTCTTTACCTTCGTCAAAAACATAAAGAATACCGCCTAATTTATTGGGCGGAATTACCTCCTCAACATTATTCCAATCAACCGGACTGCTAATTTCTACAGAGACCGTAACTAATTTTAAAGGTTTCAAAACATTATCAGGAGTCGCCGGTTTATCTTCACCCAATTGCTGCGGCATTACAGATGCACCATCTTCCTTCAAATTAGAAGGCTTGCAACCAAACCAAGCATTACCGCGATCTTCCGCCATGACATCTAACTTGTTGACAAGCTCACTTAATCTCATCGCACTAAATTCACGAACCGTATCCAAGTCACGAGGATCATCAGGGTTTGAACCGTCAATTACGGCTTGTAATTTAGTCTTGTTCGTGTCGATTTGTTTCTGTAACTTTTGAATACTCGTACTCCACTCGCGGCGAATTAACAACGCCTTACCGCCATAAATCCATGTAAATACAGCAAGGATAATAATCAACACAATAAAAACTGTATTCCAAATTTTCATAATTACTCCAATCTAATTTAATCTAATCTAATCTAATCTAATCTAAACTTGATTCGTTTTTTTAATTTAGTCCGTAATAGCGGCAAAAAACAGTAACTTGTGATTTCAATGTTAAAATATTGCAGCAGGATATTTCAAAAATTCTTGCTGAAATATTTACTCGAATGAATAATTACAATTTATTTGTTATATTTCAAAAAAAACCAAATATTCGGAACAATCGATAAAGTCGTTACAAATTAACACCGATATTTACTAAATAATGTTGCGCAAATTTTGACAAAATTTAAGAACAAAACAAATATACATTCATTGTCGGCATTTTTTTCGGAAAAAACAAATGTGAACTTCTAAAAACCGATTTTTTTATCAAATGATTAGTTTGAAAAAATCCGAATACAAAATTTTCAACACAAAATAATACGAAAAAATAGAAAAAGAAAATACTCTCACGTACTATGAATTTCGACATTATACGTATCACGGTATGAATTTAAGCGGTGAAGAGTTGTATTCAGTAAAAACCTGCTTTCCGATAAATAAACTGCGGCTCGAACCGAAAATTAAAACGATAGTAGTTTAAAATCACTGAAGTATTAAAATATGATACCAGATAATTAAAAAGGAATAAAGAATATGGAGGAATACCAAATTGTTAAAACAGACCGCAAAAACAAAATAAACAAATCAGTAACAATTAATGGAATTATTTTTTTGTGTTTTCTTTTTTGTGTTCTGACAATTTTATTTTCTATCGCCGGCTGTAACACGGTTTCCCAATGCGAACCTTGCACAGTTGTTGATAATAACTCGAATAACAGACTTTCCAACTTAAAGTTTAACTTTTTAAACAAAACTTCCGGCAAGAAATATGATAACCGCAAAAAGAAAATAACTGATTCCGCTGATTCCGCTGATTCCGCTGATCCTGCTAATTCCGCTGATTCCTTTTCAGATTATTCTGAACAAAACAATAGAGAAGAGAACGGTAAATCATCGATGTTTTATCTTACAATTCCTCCTCCGCCGCCGGAATCACCTGAATAATTCTACGATTTTTTAACATTGAACCGAAAATAATTTATTATGAAATGCCAGAAATGTAACAAACCGGCAATGTTTCATATTACAGAACTTACAGGCGATAAACCTGAAGAACATCATTTTTGTGAGTTGCATGCGAAAGAGTATCTTAATGAAACATCGCAAAATTCTGATACGGAGTCTTCAGACGGTTTAACGGCTGCGCTTGCGGATAGTCCGGTGCAGAAAAATCCGATGACTAAAGTATCTGCGGAACTTCAAGCTATAGACCGTCAAGTGTGTCCGGTTTGCGGTATAAGTTTTTACGATTTTCGTAACCGCGGCAGATTAGGCTGCGCAAATGATTACGATTGCTTTGCAAAACAACTTGAACCGTTAATCACAAATATTCACGGTGCGTCTGAGCATGTCGGCAAGAAGCCTAGTGAAATAAAATTACAGTTAAACGATAGTATGAAATTAATAAAATTACGGCGCGATCTCGATACCGCAATAAACGAAGAAGATTACAAGAAAGCGTCGAAAATAAGAGATGAAATTAAAAAACTGGAAAATTGATAATACAAAATATAGACGTTTCGTCTGAACTAAAAAAAGAGGTAATGTTACATGATAGATGAGATGCTTTCGCAATTGAGTCAATGGTTACAAGGCGAGGGATTAGAGTCTGAAATAGTTATTTCGTGTAGGATACGGCTAGCGCGTAATTTATCGGGTTATCCTTTTGTTACACGTGCAACAGAAACAGACCGGCGCTCGATACGGGACATCGTTTATCGTGTTGCAAACGAAATTTTTGAACAATCAAGTTTCTATTTCGTTGATATAGATACCTTGCCGACACTTGACCGAATGTATCTATTAGAACGGCAGCTCATCAGTAGAGAGTTAGTAGAATCAGTGGGAATTCGTGCTGCTTTGATCGATAAGAACGAATCGTTTTGTATTATGATTAATGAGGAAGATCATTTAAGAATTCATGCAACAACAAGCGGTTTCGAACCAATGCGGATTTGGCAAATATTAAATGAAATTGATGATAAATTATCTAAGAGTTTATCATATTCTTTCCATCCGAAACTAGGATATTTGAGTGCATGTCCGACTAATGTTGGAACCGGAATGCGCGTAAGCGTGATGCTTCATTTACCTGCACTTGCCGTAACAAAAGAGATAGAAAAAGTTTTTAGAAGTTTAAAGAAAGTTCATTTAGCAGTACGCGGATTGTATGGTGAAAATTCACAGCCGGTTGGAGACTTATATCAAATTAGTAATCAAATAACGCTAGGAAAAACAGAGCCGGAATTAATAAAAACGTTACAAAATTTCGTTCCGCAAATCTTAACTTTCGAGAAACAATCGAGAGATTTCTTAATGCGCGAACAGCGCGAAATTTTACTTGACCGATGTTCAAGAGCTGTAGGTTTATTGAAAACCGCACGAACAATTGGGAGTGTGGAAACGTTACATCATTTATCAAGTTTAAGGTTAGGCGTACATTTGGGAATCATCGAAAATATTACTATCGACGAAGTAAATCGGTTATTTCTAAACACGCAACCGGCACATCTGCAAAAAATTTTAGGTGAACAATTATCGCAAAATAACAGAGATGTCGAAAGAGCAAAATATCTAAGGTCGAATCTAGGATCAATATAATGCCGAATTGTGTTGCTTGATGTAATTTCAATTTCATGTAAAATGAGCTTCCGATTTTTAATTCGTAATTATACTTTTCGTAATATATCAGCGGAATAATTTATTTTTTTCGGGAACGCAGCTGTCTTGACTGCATCTTTAGTTTTGTTTTTTGAAATTCTGTTTTATTTTTTGTAACAAAAAACGAATTTTCAAATGAGAGAAGTATATTTTGTTAGAACGGTTACTGAATAGTTACAAAATATTACTAAATGAATTTCTAAAAAAATTAATTGGATAATTGAAATGAATCAACTTGAAATGAATCAACTTGAAATGGATCGGCTTGAATTTGCACGTGTAATTATTAGGGCGGCAGGCGAAATTACACTTAAATATTTTTATGCTCCGTCTGAATATTCTGTTGAACGTAAGTCTGATACTTCGCCTGTTACGATTGCAGATAGAGCTGTTGAACGTTTTCTGCGGGACAGTATTAAAGAACAATTTCCAGATGACGAAATATTAGGCGAAGAGTTTGAAATTCAATCCGGCACGAGCGGTTTCAAATGGCTGATTGATCCGATTGACGGAACGAAATCGTTTATTCATGGCGTTCCGCTTTATAGTGTGTTGATAGGAATAGAGCATGAAACAATCAGTATTGGCGGAGTGATCGCTTTGCCTGCTTTAGGTGAAATGATTTGGGCAGGAAAAGGAATAGGCGCATGGCATGAAACAATGAGATTTAAAAATCCTATTCGGGCGAAAGTGTCAAATTGTAAAAATATTAATGACGCAATCTTTTTGACAAGTGAAGTGTTGACATACGACAAAGTTCAAAGACAAGACGCTTACAAAAGATTAGAAAAAAATGTTTCATTGACCCGTACATGGGGCGATGCGTACGGATATTTTCTAGTCGCAACAGGAAGAGCTGATATTATGATTGATCCAATTTTATCAGATTGGGATGCAGCTCCGGTAATGATAATTCTTGAAGAAGCCGGCGGTAAATTCACAGATTGGAATGGAAAACAAACCATCTACGGAAAAGAAGGAATCGGAACAAACGGAATTATACACGAAAACGTTTTACAAATTTTATGTAATAAAAATATAAAATAGAATTGTATAGGAACTCGCAGAATCGTTAAAATTTTCAACTGAAAGTTATAAAAAATTTAACAAATTTAATAAAATGCCAAAGATAGATATTACTTTTCCGCATAATCTTAATCAAGAGGAAGCGACGGAGCGTCTTAAAATCAAAGAGGCTGAAATAAAAGAAAAACACGTTTACACCGTTACAGAACTTAATGAAACATGGACATCTCCAACAGCGATGGATTTTTCATTTAAGATTTATGGTTTTTCGTTAAAAGGTTCGGTTAAATCTCTTGAAAGTGCTGTTCAAATCATACTAGACCTTCCCGTAGCTGCTATGCTGTTCAGAGGAACAATAGAAAGTGAAATCAAAAAAGAACTCGCACAAGTTTTAAAATAAATGAATATATGTTTAAAAACAAATACCGAAAATCTAATCAAGAATAGTTTAAAATTAGTACACTGAGATATTACAAAATTTTCGTGTATTTTGTTATTTCGTGTGTTTCGCAAATTTACAAAAAACTAACAATTTTTTTAAAAAGGAGTCAAACATGACTGAAACAACATTAAAGCGTTCTAAAGTCTGGTACAAGCGTAAGCGTTTGTGGGGACTTGTGATTTTTGTGTTGCTGATTTATTTTTGTTTCGTGCCTTCACGAACACGGATTTCGCCGGAAACAACCGGTATCACCGAACCGCTAACAGCCGACGGGCGAGTTGATTA
>JAITKS010000400.1 GCA_031278315.1 Planctomycetaceae bacterium
AATATGACCATCAAACTTCAAGCATTGAAAAACGCTATAAATGCAATGGCAACGGAAGGCGATTTGAAACAGTTTATCAGTTACATATCGGAAAATGCTTTTAGCAGACTCTCTGATCATGACTTGCAGCGTTTTGACGAAAAGTATATCAAAATTCTCTTGCTATCGTATTTATTTATGGATGAAAAATACATAGCGATGAGTGAATACGAAACTGTTCCGGGACGAGCAGATATTTTCCTGCAACGCAACCCGATAAATCAGTCAGCTCGTTATGAATGGATTCTCGAATTGAAATATTGCAAAGTCTCGGATTCTCCCGAAATCGAAGCCAAACGCAAAGACGCACTCACGAAAATCGACAAATACATCAACGCCGACCGAATAAAAGATCGCCCCAACTTGAAAGCCGCCGCGATTGTCTTTATCGGTAAAGATAAATTTGAGATAACAGAAGTTTTATAATTAAACATTAACAAATAATGATCATGAATGAAAATAAAAATGTCAAAATAAATTGTTACGAAAAAATTTCACTGAGATATTACCTTATTTAAAACTGTTCTCATTTTAATTTTCGTATTGGGATTCGGTTTGCTCCGATTATTAGATCACAGATTCTTTGCTCGGTTAATCCATTGGGAACTTTTGAGCCGGCTTCGTGATGAATTTTCTCTTCAAATACTGTTCCGTCAAAATCATCTGCTCCATACGAAAGTGCAATTTGCGCTAATGATTCTCCCAATGTTACCCAATACGATTTAATATGCTTTATATTACACAAAATTAACCTCGAAATCGCTATTGTCCGCAAAATATCTTGCGGTGAAATCGGCTCTATTTGAATTCGCCGTGATAATTCAGTATTTAATCCATGATAAATTAACGGTACAAAACAATCAAAATAACCGCCGTCATCATTTTCTATATCATTTATTTTTTTTCTATAGACATTATTTCTGTATTTAATTGATTCGTCTTGTAAATCTCGTAATCGTATAAGATGATCAACTCTTTGTTCACAAGTCTCAACATGACCCAATAACATTGACGCATTTGTAACTATTCCAAGTTTGTGTGCTGTACGATGCACATTCAACCATGTATCTGCTGAAATTTTATTCGGTGCAATTTTGTCCCGCACGCTTTTATCAAATATCTCCGCACCTCCGCCCGGTAAACTCGATAACCCGCAATCCCGTAATACACACAAAACTTCCTCTACCGATTTGCCTGACATCTCCGCAAAAGATGCAATTTCAACTGCCGTGTAAGCCTTGATATGAATCAACGGAAACATCGTATGAACCGCATAAATAATATCACAATACCAGCTAAAAGATTTCGTCGGATGAATACTACAGACAATATGAATTTGCGTTACATTATTGTTCACTGCCGATTGAACTCGTTGCAATATCTCATCAATTTCTAAAATATAAGCTCGTTTATCACCCTCAATTGCAGCAAACGCACACAGCGGACAACAAACTCTACAAATATTCGTCGGGTTAATATGAGCATTGACAACATAATAAGCATTGTCTCCATGCAACTCGTGCCGAATCGTGTCTGCCGTCATGCCAAGTTCGTGAAGTTCACATTCTCGAAATAAACGGACACCATCGTCAAACGTCAGACGCTCACCGGATAATAATTTAGACTCAATATAATTTCGCACAGAGTTAATGTAATTGAATATAAATATAAATATAAGTTATACACATTCATATACAGAATGAATAAAATTTTATCATCAAACAAAATTCCACTGAATATATCACAAGTTAATTTTTAAAAACCTAATGTAAGCTATAATGTAAAAATTTATTATTATAGAAGGAACGCGGCCGAACCGCATATTTAGGCGTTTTGTGTAAAAAAATTGCAGGCGAGACATCTGTGTTCTTTCTATATATTAGTTTTTAGAAGTTACTGTTATCTATGTTTTCTAGTTTGTAATTTCATTAGTTTCTTCATTTGGTTCTGTCCGTTTTACGATTTCTCTCAATAAAACTTCAACTGAATCAGCAACACAGCCTTCAACAAAATATCCAATCAAGAAACCGATTATCGTATAAACCAAAAAAGCAATACATGCATTGATTAGAATATCATTCACTTCTTTATTTTGAATTAATCCTAGTAGAATCATCAACATCATTACCACGATACCAGTAAAAGCAGCAAAAATTCGTCCCAGACTTCGACCCTGTTGTTTCGTATAACGTTTTTGCTCTTTACGTTCGCGGCGTTCTATTTCTTGACGTTCTCGATATAACCACAATTCTAAAAGCCGGGGATCGATATTAGCGGGAATTTCTATTGACAAAAGTTGTTCCCGCATTGTGTCAGATGTTACATTTGCTGTCGAATCAGTTTTTTCGTTATTGGTATTTATTGGTAAATTCGTATCTGTTGACATATAAATTACTCTCTCAAAAATATTATCCGGCTGTAATTAAAATTACTAAATATAACGATGAATACAAAAATTCTACTGATATATTATACAAATTTATTGTAAAAAAATTCTATTAATATGTTATTTCTTTTTTGTGTTTATTGTACTATGAATTTTGGCGGTTTAAAGTTATTCATTAAAAAGTTTATTTCCGAAAGCGGGCAGGCAGTGATAACCAGAATTTAAAGTACAAAAAATATATCGGTTAAAACGATTATGCCGGTTTAGAAAACTTTGTAATTATTCATCAGAGTGAAAATTTATTGTGAATCTTGGTAATTTTTCAGTGAAATATTTTTATACATGTTAAAACACATACAATTACCAATGTAGAGACACAATACCTTGTGTTTCTACAGACAAGACATTATCTCATACCTCGAAGTGGCATCTCAAATGTAGCCGTGCGCGGTACTCACCACACACAAAATCAAATGGATAAATTAACACAAAATATAAAATTTAAAATCGTAATATATCAGTGTAATAATTTATTGTTGCCGGAGCGCGGTCGTCTCGACTGCATCTTTAGTTTTGTTTTTTTGACAGGATTACAAGATTACAGGATTGACAGGATTTTTAAATAATAAATTAAAAGAATCAAAACTTGAAACCATCAATTAGTTGATTAGTGATTTGAACTTATAGCCGGTACTAATTTCCGCATACGAACTAACCGCTATCCTGCAATCCTGTCAAAAAGAATATTCCACTGATATATTACTTTTTTTTTAATTACTTGGAACGACTATAGGTTTTCTGGGTCTTGCTGGTTTTTTCTTTGTTTTTGGTTGTTCGTCTGTTATTGGCGGTGTAAGTTGTTCGGGTGAGGTTTCGTTGTCTGATGATTTTTCTAACGTTTTGTCTTTGAGCGATTGAGAATTATTTCTATTCTGATTGAGTTCCCGCAATTCATCTGGGGTCATCATTACTGGATCCGGTAGTTTTATTTTTGAACCGCCGCCGGAAGGTATAGGAATTGTGTTTAATGGTTGTTTGGTTTTAGAATCAAGTTTAAGTTTGTCGAGTTCGTTGTTAGTATTTGTATCATTGTCGAGAGTTGGTAAAGTTCCAGATTCATTGTTAAGTCGAGGTCTTTCTTTTTTTGTATTAGGTTGTTCTATTAATATTTTGTCAATTTCAAGATCAGGAGGCAAATCGGTGATAATTTGTTTAGTTTTGGGTTTATTATTTAAATTTGTTGTCGATTCGGAAGTATAATTTTCGAGGTTAGAGTTTTTTTCTGTTTCATTTTTGGTTGAATCATTTATTGTTAATTTCGGTCTTGTTGTGGTGATTTTTTCGGTGTTATTTTTAGAGTTTGCCGGCGATTCGGACAAGAAATCATCTAACTTTAGGTTATTATCTTTATCGTTGTTATTGTTAATATTATTGCCGTTTTGGGTTGAACCGGTTTTATCTTCGGATAGAGTACGTGATTTTGTTACTGTTGGTTTTGTCGTTTCAAAAGTAGGGTTATTCGGCAAATTAGTTGTTTGATTCGAAACAGAATTTGATTTCGGAAAAGTAATTATTATTGGTTGTTTTTTTGCTAAAGCGTCGGTTGCGGCGAGTGCTAAATCGAATAGATGGTCAGCTTCTTTTTTATAATTTTTATCGCGTGAAACGTATTCAGCTAGATCAACTAGAATTTGTACTTTGAATGCAACGTTTTCGATCTTATCAATTGAACGTAACGTGCCTTCGAGATTCTTCTTTTCGAGTTGCATTTTTGCTAATCGCGCATTGAAATTGTCGAGTTGAGATTGAACATTTACTAATGAGTCTTTTGTTGAATTTTTATCGAGAGGAGGCAATTGCAAATATTCATCTTTTGAGAATTGTTGCGATTGTAATGATTGAGACGATTGAGATGATCGAGACGATTGTAATGGTTGAGACGATTGAGATGATTGAGACGATTGAGATGATTGAGACGATTGTAAATGCGGAGCAAGGATTGGTACGGAATTGACTGTTTTAGATTCGATAGATTCTGTTGAATTTGTTAATGGAGCGGTCATGTAATATCGACCGGATCGGGAACGAAAAACCGGCGCTTTTTTTGTTGGTGCAATTGGTTGTACAGGTTGTGTTGTTACTATATATTCTGATTCTTGGTATTCAGGTTCTTGGTGATTGTGTTCTATTGTTACGGCGGGCAGCGGATGAGTTATTCCATGATTAGATTGTATTGCTCTAATTCTTGGCACGACATAAATCGGTTGGTAACTTTGGTAACTGTATGGCAAGGGATAGTTACGCAATTCAGGTGCGAAAGGCGGAGCGGAAATTGTTAAATTATTTGCAAAACCGGTTATGCAAAGTAATCCTAATATTCCGATTACATATAAACTTAAACGTTTCATAATTATATCCTCCATTATTTTTTTGTTTGATATTTTTACCGTTTATTTTGTTATTTTTTATCTTTTTAACTTTTCAGCAGCAGCGGCAAACTTACTTAAATGTATGCGAATCGTACTATAAATTTCGGTGATAAGAAGTGTGTAAAAGTCTGCTTTGAAATATGTAAGCAGACTGCAATAACTGAAATTTAATGTACGGGCAGCAGTTTAAAATCTGCTATGATACATTTATTTTTTCGAGTTTCGAAATAGTGTTTGCTATACTATCATAGCTTATAAAAAAAGTAAAGGCGGAAAATATTTCGATCAAATATAAAAAATATGGTAAAATTTTTTAGTATATTAGTGGAATATTTACAGTCATCGTTATGTAGTAATTTTAAGGATTATATATGTTGTAGTAATTTTAAGGACAAATTAAATCAACCTTGAAAGGGCGATCGGATTATTGGATCATAATCAATGTCATGTTGGAACGGAACAATAATTGTTGTTAATGATCGTGACTTTATTTCTTACCGCTTTTTCAGGCTTTAGTTTTGTGGAATTTTTTTAACGTAATATTTTAGAGTATTTTTTTTCGTAATATATCAGCGGAATTTTTTTAACGATTTTATATTTTTTTTTGATGAGAACGACTGCGTTAGTGATAGTATTTATACTTACATTTACCCATTTAGCGAATGATCTTTTTCAGGCATTTTTTCAGGCGATATATCCGCAAATTAAGGAATCGTTGTTGTTGACTTTTACACAAATAGGTTTTATCACATTGACATTTCAATTTACATCTTCGATTTGTCAACCTATTGTCGGCATGATAACGGACAAGCGTCCGCTGCCTTATTTATTACCTATTGGAATGACATTTACGTTAATCGGCGTAACAATGATTTCTTTTGCGGATAGTTTTGCGATGGTACTTGTATCTGTTGGATTTATTGGTTTAGGTTCGGCGGTATTTCATCCTGAAGCTTCGCGGATAGTGTTATTAGTTTCGGGGTCTCGTGTTGGTTTGTTTCAATCGATATTTCTTGTCGGCGGCAATGTCGGCGGTTCTTTTGGGGCATTGTTTGCCGTGATATTTATTGCACCGTATGGACACGGTCAAACGATATGGTTATCTGCGTTTGTTATTTGTACGATAATTGCGTTGTTACCGGTTTGCCGTTGGTACTCGTGCAATTTGAATCAGCTTAAGATTATTCGTAACAAAAATAATTCGGATAAAAATTCTGACAAAAATTCGGATATGAATTCGGATAAAAATTCTGACAAAAAATCTGATACAAAATCTGATATGAATTCGTCTAACAATTCGATATTGAGTTCTGTACCGCATGTTACGAGTTCGATTGAATTATCGCGGGCAGCAGTAATCGGAGCTTTAATTATTCTAATGACTCTTATTTTTTCGAAGTACGTATATTTGGCATGTTTTCGGAATTTTTATACGTTTTATTTGATAGAGTGTTATGGTGTCACGCTTCAGGATGCACAAATATATTTATTTTTATTTTTATTTGCGGCAGCGATAGGAACTCTTGTAGGCGGACCGATTGGAGATCGAATTGGTCGAAAGTATGTAATATGGGTATCGATACTTGGTGCTTTTCCGTTTACGGTAAGTGTACCATTAGTAGATTCGCTTTGGGGAACGTGTTTGTTGAGTATAACTGCGGCTTTTATATTATCGTCAGCGTTTTCGGCGATTTTAATGTATGCACAAGAATTAACTCCCGGCAAAGTAGGAATGGTCGCCGGACTTTTCTTTGGATTAGCGTTTGGAATTGCTGGTATTGCTTCGGCTGTTTTGGGTAAATTTGCCGACTTGTATGGAATAAATTTCGTTTTTGAATTTTGTTCCTTACTGCCGATACTAGGATTAGCAACGTACCTCTTACCAAACATAAAACCCGCAAAATAATAATTTCAGAAATATATCAGTGGAATATTTTTTTTTGACAGGATAAACAGGATTACAGGATAGTGGATAGTGGTTAGTGGTTAGTTCGCATGCGGAGATTATCGCGGATTCTAAAGTTCAAATCACTATGGTTTCAAGTTTTGATTCTTTTAATTTATCATTTAAAAATTCTGTAATCTTGTAATCTTGTCAAAAAAACAAAACTAAAGATGCGGTCGAGACGACCGCGTTCCCGAAAACGATAAATTATTCAACTGATATATTACAAATCTTTATATCACCGAAATTCATAGTACGGCGAGTATAGTACG
>JAITKS010000412.1 GCA_031278315.1 Planctomycetaceae bacterium
TATTACATTCGTTTTTTATTTTTTTAATTGAAAATATTGTCAATAAACGTTGCAATATTTTTTAATAACTACAACTTGTTTTTGAGTCAAAAAATTGTCTATGTTTTCGCCCTGCAAGGGCAATTTAAGTTTAAAACGAATACCGAAATTTAAAGTGTGAAAAGTATATTACAATCAAGTTAGTTGACAATTTAACAATGTCTGTTAATATTTTTTGAATCTATATTCCTCACGCTTGAAAATTCATTTTTTGTTACAATAAATAATCTGAAAAATAGAAATACAAGACTTTATGTTTCTACAGAATTTTTCATTACATAATATGAATTTCGACGATAAATTTTGACGATATACACAAAATCTGCTTGCTGCTATAAATAAATTTCCAATCAGATTTTATTAAAATTGGTCAAATTTAATACATGAGCAGTTTAGAAAAATATTGAATACAAAAGATTCGTAACTAGAAAACTTTTGTAAATCAATAAATTCAATGAGTAATATATCAGCGGAATATTTGTTTTTGAGTCAAAAATTTGTACACCTATTGCCCTTTCAACGCGATTCTAGTTTAAAACAAATACCAAAATTTAAAGTGTGAAGAGTATTATTCCCAAAAAGACTTCAAGATCATTTTGCTCTAATCTCATTTTCAAATTCATAACTCAAAAAAAGTCGAAAAACAAAAAAATTCCGCCGATTTATTTCAATAATGAACCTTAACAAACCTTACTCCCTTTAACTAAAAGGAGAATTACAATATGATAAAAAAATCAAACTTAAACCAGTTTACAAATATTTTCAAATCGATAATGACATCAATGTCAATGATAATATCGGCATTACTTCCGATTTTTATCTTTACAACTTCCTTTAACTTGTCCGCAGCAACGAAAGGTTACGACAACGGAACCGTTCCAGTTAATACACCCGAATCAGCTAAACGCATGATCGAAGATTTAATCAAAAACTTTGGCGACCGTTATGTCAATGGTGCTGCATATCTCAGTAAAATTGAATCATTGAGCGAACAACTCAAGCGTGAACCTAATAATGAAAATCTGAAAAAAGAATTTGATACAACACTTCGTGCGGCAGCTCTTGCTAATCCGCTGCTTGATTTTGACAAAATTCTTGTTGTTCGGCGTAATACAGCTAAAGGTTTTGGTTTTATCGGCTTGAATCCGCATACTAATGAAGAAATCCGGCGGCACGGATGGGATAACGAAATCGCCATATTAAGCGATCTGCGAACTGAACCCCAATTGACCCCAATTTACAAACATCCAAACGGTGCACCAATTCGAGATACCGATCTACACTTCGACGGTAAACGAATAATGTTTTCTTCAGTCAATGAAAACAAACGATTCGCAATTTTTGAAATCGATATTAATGGTCAGAATTTACGCGAACTCACCCCAAAAGGATTAAACGATGTTGATTGGTTCGACTCTTGCTACTTGCCTGAAGAAGGTGCATTTATAACAGCGTCGACAGCTGGAATGCAAGGTTTGCCTTGTGAAAACGGAGGTAAGCCGATGGTTAATCTTTACCGCGTTACTACAGGCAAAAAAAACGAAGACGGCACTTTCGATCCGCCTAAAGTTAGACAGCTGACATTCGAACAAGATAGCGATTACCATCCGACAGTAACTCACGACGGTAAAGTAATGTATTTACGATGGGAATATTCAGATATTCCGCATTATATGAGCCGTATTCTTTTTTCGATGCATCCTGACGGCCGCAATCAACGTGCAATTTGGGGCAGCGGTTCTTATTTCCCTACAGCGTATAAAAATCCGCGAGTTATTCCCGGTCATCCCAGCATGGTCGTCGGAGTAGTTAGCGGACATCATACTACAGGCGGCGGAATCCCCGAAACAGGCAGATTGGTTCTTATCGATCCGCAACTCGCAACGAAATATCCGTTTCGCTTCGATCCGGAAACAAAAGAATGGGGCAAACCGCTGCAACAAATAAGCGTTTCACCGCGTATATATCCGAAAGAAGTTACAGGTTGTGTGCAAGAAATCCCCGGATACGGCCGCGATGTTGTCGGTAATGTTTACGATAATCAAGGCGGCAGCGGAAAATATCGATTCGTATATCCGTATCCGCTAAATGAAAATTATTTTCTCGTAAGCATGAGAGCAGACGGACGCGGTGCATTCGACTTATATCTCGTCGATAGATGGGACAACATGACAAAAATTACTGATATTAAAGATAACTCGATTTTTCATGCTATCCCTCTTATTCCGCGTGAACATCCGCCAATTCGCCCCGATGCGGCAGACAGCTCCAAAAAAGAAGGAACGATTTTTATATCCGATGTTTATTTCGGCGGAGGTTTGAAAGGAGTCCCGCGAGGCAAAGCGAAATCATTACGAATATTTGCGTATCATTTCGGCTACAGATCAAGCGGCGGACATGAATCTGTCGGACAAAATTCAAGCTGGGATATTAAACGAATAATCGGTACAGTTCCGATTGAAGCAGACGGCTCGGCTATGTTCAATGTTCCTGCGAATACACCGATTTCTATTCAAGTACTTGACGAGAACGGAGCAGCAATTCAACTTATGCGGTCTTGGACTGTTTGCATGCCGGGCGAACAACAAGCTTGTATCGGTTGCCACGAAACACCGCTCGAAGTTTCACCTTCAAAGATAAATCCGCTCGCTTCGAGAACTAAACCTC
Source organism: Planctomycetaceae bacterium (assembly GCA_031278315.1). Lineage (GTDB taxonomy): Bacteria > Planctomycetota > Planctomycetia > Pirellulales > Thermoguttaceae > WRKP01. The sequence continues at coordinate 2,707 of JAITKS010000412.1, forward strand.
ATGAAATCACACCATGGCGCGGCAATACACGGCCTTTCGGCTATGAAGCAGAAATTCAACCGATATTAAACAAAGAATGCGTACCATGTCATAATGATGAAACGGCAGTATCTCATAATATTCCGTCTTTTGTTGCAAAGAATACAGGTAACTGGAGGTCTGATACTTCTTACGCTGCACTCAATCCTTATGTTTGGCGGCCGGGACCAGAACCTGATTTAGATATGCTTAATCCGCTTGAATTTCACGTAACAGTCAGTGAACTCGTACAAAGATTATCACGCGGACATTACGGCGTAAAATTTGAAGGCGAATTGCGGGATCGAATCTACACGTGGATCGATTTAAATGTTCCATACAGAGGTATGTGGGACAATAAAAAATATGAACCGCGCCGGCTAGAACTGCAAATTCTATACGCAGGAATAGATGATAATCCAGAAAAAGAATACCGTGAATCGCTCGCCGAAAAAGAAAAAAATAAAAATGAAACTTCACATTTATTAAAACCAGACGAATTAACAGCTGTAATCCAAAAATATAGAAAAAATGATAACATAAAACCAAATAAAACCGTTATAAAAGATAATCAAATTAAAGATGAAAAATTCGAGTTGGATTTTGAAAATGGAACCAAAATAAAATTTGTAAAAATACCAGCAGGCGAATTTGTTTCAGGCGACATAACATCAAGTTTGCCGGATGAACGAAAACAGAAATCTGTAAAAATTGAAAAATCTTTTTGGATTGCAGAAACCGAATTGACAAATCGTCAGTACGCAGCTTTCGACCCGGAACACGATACACGCTATTTAAACGAAGATGGAAAAGATCATGTTGTACCCGGTTATATTGCAAATCATCCTGATCAACCTGCAGCACGAATTAGCTTTGACGAAGCAAAAAAGTTCTGCGAATGGCTGTCCGCAAAAAGCGGAAAAAATGTTACTCTGCCAACAGAATCACAATGGGAATGGGCAGCACGAGCCGGAACAGAATCTCCTTTCTGGTACGGCGGCAGAGATACCGATTTCTCAAAATATGCAAATCTTGCAGGCGACGAAGTAAGAGAAACACGCACACAATGGGAAAACGGCGCAACTATACATCAAAGACGTTGGTACGACGAAAAACAAGCATATCCGCTGAGAGACTCAAGATGGAAAGATAAATGGTTTGTTGTCGATTACGTTAAACAATACGAACCAAATCAATGGGGATTATACGACATTATCGGTAACGTTTGGGAATGGACTATCCCAGAACCAGACAACACACCATCAGCCAAAGTTACCGCAAGAGGCGGAAGTTGGAAAGATAGACCAAATTTCGCCGGTGCTTCCGCAAGAGTTATTTACGAACCATGGCAAAAAGTAATGAACGTAGGATTCAGACCAATAATCAATGAATAAAATTAGGTAATATATCAGATAATATATCAGGTAACGCAGGCGTCTCGCCTTCATTGTTTTTGTACAAAAAACACCAAAAATACAGTCGAGACAGCCGCGTTCCTGATAACAAAAATTATTCCTCTGATATATTACCAAATTCTACATTACCAATTCTACAACAATCTATAATCTACAATTACCGTTCTCATTTGTTGTTTTATCTGTGTTTTATCTGCTGCGTTTAGCTGAATTGGAGTAGGGGGGATTGTCAAGCGTCATTATATGGATAAAATATCTGCCCTTTACACTCAATTTAACACAAACTAGACACAAACTGATAGATTACAAAACCGCTGAATTTCATAGTACGATACGTATAATATAATTTTCAAATAACATCTCAACAGTCACCCATTAAAATCCTAAAAGGTAAACAAAATGTACGCAATTTTTGAAAAAGGAAATCATCAATTTAAAGCCGAAATCAATAAAGAGATCACAATTGATTATCAAGGCGATATTCAACCCGGTACGAAAATAGAATTTGATAATGTACTGGTCGTAAGTGACGGCGAAAATGTCAAAATCGGCACGCCTAAAGTAGATAATGCAAAAGTTATAGGCGAGGTAATTTCTACCGTGAAAGGACCAAAACTAATTGTCGCAAAATTCAGACGTAGAAAAAATTCTAAAAGAAAAACAGGACACAGACAAATCTATACACTAGTTAAAATAAACGAAATCGTAAGCTAATGTTTTGTGTTTTGTAATCTTAACTATTCAGTAGCGTTTTCATTTCCGACTTTTTTAATTACCGCAAAAAACACTATTCATAATTTTAGATTTAAGATTAAACAATTAAATTACGAATCGTTTCAACTTTCCTGTTATCCTTTTGGTGCTAATTTATTTTTATGTGAAATTGTTTATCTCTAGTCAAAAATAATTAACAATAAAAATAGAAATTACAAAAAACTTGTTGCACAAATATTCATAATACGATGCGATACGTATATTTTCCATAAAAGACCAATGCCGCAGTACCCGTATAAACATTTGATCTGGGATGAGTGCGAAACACTTTCACGAGATGAGATTCGTGCGATTCAATTTGTCCGTTTGAGAGAAACGATCCGGCGTTGTATGTCGGTTCCGTTCTATCGTAAAAAATTCGACGAGATGGAATTGCGTCCAGAATCAATTTGTTCGGTTGATGATATTGTTAAATTGCCATTGACAACGAAGTCTGATTTACGGGATAATTATCCGCTTGGATTTCTTGCTGCCCGCCGCGAAGATATAGTTCGTTATCACGGCTCGACAGGAACAACAGGTAAACCGACAATAATAGCTTATACAAAAGCAGATATTGAATTATGGTCGAATCTTTGTGCGCGTTTTCTTATTGCCGGCGGTTTACAATCTCATCATACTGTTCAGGTTGCTTTTGGTTATGGACTTTTTACCGGCGGTTTTGGTTTACATTATGGAATTGAACGTATTGGAGCCGCTGTAGTACCGGCAGCAGCTGGAAATACAAAACGTCAAATAATGTTGCTTAAAGACATGCAGTCGGATGCGTTAGTCTGTACGCCAAGTTACGCTCTTACTATCGCCGAAGCAATTAAAGCAGAGAATATTGACCCTTCTGAATTGTCGCTTAAACTTGCTTTTCTAGGCGGCGAACCTTGGACTGAACAAATGCGCGAAACACTAGAATCAATTATTGATATTAGAAGCACAAACAACTACGGATTAAGTGAAGTAATCGGACCCGGAGTAAGCGGAGAATGTTATGCCCGTACTGGAATGCATTTTCAGGAAGATCATTTTATTATTGAATGTCTCGATCCGGATACTTTAAAACCTGTACCGGAAGGCTGCCAAGGCGAATTAGTTATCTCGTCGATTTCAAAAGAAGCAATGCCGATATTACGTTACAGAACACGAGATATTGCAATTCTTTATTCAGGTAAATGCGAATGCGGACGTGAAACTTTACGAATGAGTCGAGTAATCGGACGCAGCGATGATATGTTGATAATTCGAGGTGTAAATATATTTCCATCTCAAATTGAGGAAGCATTACTCTCGATTGAAGGCGCAGCACCGCATTATCAAATTATTCTTGATCGACCTAAAACACTTGATGAAGTACGCGTAAGAGTTGAAATAGACAAAAATTTATTATCAGACAAAATGATTGATATGGTTCAACTAAAAACGCGAATTGAAAGTGTGATTCATCAAATATCCGGTTTACATTTACAAGTAGAATTATTACCTCCGATGACTCTAGAAAGATATGAAGGCAAAGCCAAAAGAGTAATTGACAATCGAAATATCGTTACAAATAATCAATAATGATAAACAGGTATAATCAGTAGTGTTATCATCTCTAATCGTCCCCGATTTTTTCTTAACTACAGAAAACACAGAGACACAAAGCATTGTGATAGTAAAGATATATTTATAATGTTTCTTGCTCTACACATTTGATATATTCGTTCTTGCATACTATCCAACTGCCAACAATTAACTACACACGAAATTGTTCTGCATTCAATTAAATGCTGTTGCAAATTCACCAAGAGATACACAAGTTATTGCAAAATCGATAAGCTCATCAAGTTTGTTTACATCTTTGACATCCCTAATTTGCTTTTGT
>JAITKS010000045.1 GCA_031278315.1 Planctomycetaceae bacterium
CGTCCGATTATAAAATTCCAGACGCACCCGGGTTCAAAAATTACGATTGTCCCTGCGTGTACCAACTCGAAGGAAAACCGGATATCTGGTATATGGCTTTTATCGGTTACAACAACAACAACGGATATAATTCAAATTACAAAATCTGATTTCTCTGTGTTCTCTGTGGTTAATAAAAAAAATATTCCACTGATATATTACGATTTTTCGTAATTTATCAGCGGAATAATTTTTTTAAACACAAAAACACACAAAATTACACGAAAAACACAAAAGTTTTTTTAGATAATTTTTCGTGATATTTCGTTATTTCGTGATCTCACCAAAACAAAATTTTACTGATTTATTACAATTACTTCTGATTACTTAATTCAGGAAAGATCGAACTCGCTTGCTCCCAATCAGGTAATCCTTCATGCCAAATGTAAAAAGTTGGTTTAATTTGATTTTGCTTGATTAAAATTTGAATAGCTTGACTCCTAAAAGGACCTTGTCGGTCTCCTCCATTATTAGGGTCATATATATACCAATTTATTAACGGATTTTGCAGATCTAAATTTTGCGATGTAACAATATTATTTACAGATTGACTAAACATCGAAATTAAATCCGGCTGCGAATCATTATCTTGAGAATTCTCAATCAAACCTCCGCCTTCTTTACTACTCTTTCGTGTACTAGTTAAAGGTATGACAAGCTCAATACCGCATTCTGGACAGAATCCCTTAAGTCCAGCTAAACTAGATTTCACATTTAATTTATGACCATTGGGGCAAAAAAATCTTATTCCCATAAACGTAAATTGAAACAAAATATACTGCGCGTATTTTGTTAGTGGTTAGTGGTTGATAGTTAGTAGTTAGTTCGTATGCGGAAATTAGTACCGGCTTTAAGTTCGAATCACTAATCACCGCTATTATTCCAGCCGCCCTTTCAGTGTTGGTTTGATTAATCCCTAAATTACTACATATAACGATGACTGCAAAAATTCCGCCAATATATTACATATTACATATCACAAAATAATGAAACATATCTTGAAAAATATATCGGCGAATCTCATTGTACGATTCACATATTACAAATCGTTTATTGGACTACTTGCAGTTGCATATAATTTTTTTGGAATTCTTCCGGCTTCATAAGATAGTCTTCCGGCTTCGGTTGCTTTTTTCATTGATTCAGCCATTTTAATTGGGTCTTTTGCATTCGCGATTGCTGTGTTCAATAGAACTCCGTCAAATCCTAATTCCATCGCTTGTGCTATATCACTCGCTGTTCCAACACCAGCGTCAACAATTACCGGATAGTCAGGATCGTTTTCCTTGAGATACTCTAAACAAATCATTAACGCATTTCGATTCAATATACCTTGCCCCGACCCTATCGGACTACCCGCCGGCATTACCGCAACTGCACCGCAATTTTTTAATCGTTTGGCAACAATTGGATCATCAGATGTATAAACTAATACTTCAAAACCATCCTTAACCAAAATGTCAGTTGCCTTGACCGTTTCTATCGGATCAGGTAAAAGAGTTTTCGTATCACCAAGACACTCTAACTTAACCCAACTTGCCCCCGAATTGCCCATTTGACTTAATATCTCCCGCCCCATCCTTGCAACGCGAATAGCATCTTCCGCATTAAAACAACCCGCCGTGTTCGGTAATATCGTATATCGATCCGCATCAATAAAATCCAACAATCGACGCCCCGCCGAATCAAAAAGCCGCTCCCGCCGAACAGCTACCGTTATACACCCGGCACCCGATACTTCTATCGCCCTTTGCATCAATTCATAAGATAAATACTTACCCGTGCCGACAAACATCCGAGACGAAAAATTATGCGTACCTATTTTTAACATTGATCTAAATTCTAATCTAATCGTTTTTGAAAATAAGAAAACAAAGAAAATAATATATCAACGCACTATTTCATTTGTTACTTTTCGTTACAATAAATAAAATTGAAATGTAAAGACACAACTCCTTGCAGCTCTACGTTACGGAATAAACTAATTCAAAAGACATAAAGGCAACATGACTCTACAGAATTTTTAAGAGAAATCAGCCTAAAATATTCTTGAATCAAAAATGAAATTCATGTTGAAAATTAAAAAGAAAAAATATAATCACGCTTGTTACTCTGTCAATACCCCACACAAAAAGTATAGTTTTATTTTTTTTTGTTTTGATCGTTATATTTTACAGCCATTTCAAGTATTGCTATTAATGAGAGCGTCATTATTATCTGTATGAAAATTAAAATTGCGCCGTAAAAACTAACTTGATAAAGTAAAACAGCACCAATACAACAAATAACAGTTGTCAGATAAATTGTCAGCACAGCTTGCGTTCTACTCAATCCTAAATCTACGAGCCGATGCGAGAAATGATTCTTATCACCTTTAAACGGACTTTTTGCATTTTTTATTCTAATAACGATAACAGAAATCATATCATATAACGGAACTGCTAAAATAATTAACGGTACAAAAATAGTTTGCGGTTTGTCATTTGCGAAAGTTGCTATTAAGGTCGAAACCGCCATCAAAAAACCTATAAAATAAGAACCTCCATTTCCCATAAATAATCTTGCATGAAACGGATTGTTATGCATTAAAAAACCGACAATCGCCGCAACCAAAACGATCAAAAAACCGGCGACAAAAAATTGCGGTTCCAACGATTCAGGATTCGGCGAAATAAACATAACATACGCTAGAAAAATTCCGCATATTGCTGCAACACCGCCTGAAAGTCCATTCATGTTATCAAGCATGTTAAACGAGTTCGTTAAACCAACTATCCAAATTACACTCAAAAAACAAGTCAAAACGGGCAAATCAATAAAAATCGTCAACCGCCATCCCTGCTGCACTGCCGCAATCGCAACTAAAGTTTGAACCGATATACGTATCATCCAATTTAAGTTCAAACGATCATCTATCACGCCTAACAACATCAAAATCGTACCAAGTCCGAGTAAAGTCCAAAGTTGTAAACTCCGCATCATCAAACCGTCGATCCTAATTGATATAGATTCTGGAATCATCGTTTTTAATTGCGGTATTTCCAATAATATCAGCAACAATTGACAAATCGCAAAGAAAACAATCACGGCGGCAAAAATTCCAATTCCGCCGCCTGTTTCTATCGGTTGTTCATGTATTTTTCGCTCGCCGGGTGAATCGATCAACCCAAGAAATACCGCATTGCGCTTTATTCCGCAACAAACAAAATAACTAGTAAACATCACAAATAAAAAAATTAAAACATAAGCTAATACCATCTTGATCTCCTAGTTTTTACAAGATTTCTTTTGATTTTAAGTAACAATACAGTAAACGATACATTAAAGGTAATTTATCAGCGGAATAATTTATTGTATCAGGAACGCGGCCGTCTCGACTGCATTTTTTAGGCGTTTTTTGTACAAAAAAGATGCAGGCGGGACGCCTGCGTTCCCTGCTAAAATATTTTTTAGTAATTCACTTAAATTTAAAATCTAAAATTACAAAATCTGATTTCTCTGTGTTCTCTGTGTTCTCTGTGGTTAATAAAAAAATATTCCACTGATTATATTACGAATTTTTTATTTTTGTTATTTATCACTCAAGTCGAATTGAAACGTATTTTTTCCGCGAACGACAACTGCTT
>JAITKS010000100.1 GCA_031278315.1 Planctomycetaceae bacterium
GGCGGGACGCCTGCGTTCCCAGCTAAAATATTTTTTAGTAATTCACTTAAATTTAAAATCTAAAATTACAAAATCTGATTTCTCTGTGTTCTCTGTGTCCTCTGTGGTTAATAAAAAAATATTCCGCTGATATATTACAAAAAATTTTTCACTGAATATTGGGAATAATCTAGTTTGCGGGTTTAGCGATTTTTAGTTGTTCGTCGGCGGGGTCGTAAATGTAACGGCATCCTGAAGGGAGTTGCGGTAATTTTATATTTTCTTTCTTGATAATTTCTTCCATGAATTCGTCGTGTGTTTCGGGTGCTTTGTTTTCGTGAGTGGCTTTATATAATTGCATCGCTTTAGGGATTTGAATGTTGTATGTTGTCATTTCAGATGCTCTCCAATAAGTTCCGAGAGGAACTAAAATCGGTGCCATTACAGATTTTTCGCCTCCGTAATGTCCTTTTGCACCCGCGCCGACTTCCGCTTTAACAAGAGTTTCTGTTTTTGAAGAAACAGGACTATTAGACGTTTCTACTTTTGTATTATTGGAATTTTCTTTTTGATTTGGATCGTTATTTTTTGGTTTAGCTGTAATATTTTTATCGCCGGATTTTTTAGTGTCTTGTGTTTCAGACTTTTTCGTTTCAGGAGTTTTTTCTTGTGATGTTGACGCTTTAGAAGTCGAAGTTGAGGTTGACGAAGTTGAAGTTGAAGCCGAAGTTGAAGTTGACGATGTTGTTGCGGGTGTTGATTGAATAGCGGAAGAATCTGAACCAGGCCGTTGTTTAGGTTTTGTGCCTTCGCAAGCTGATAAAAGTAATGCCGAAACGATCAGCACTAAAGCCGGCGATAAGATAATTTTCTTTATTTTATCGTATAAATCAGCAATCGTAATTTTTGTTACAATAATTTTTTTCATATTGTTTTTAATGGGTTAAATTTGTTTTGATTAATTGTTCCGATGTTCTGAATACTAACAACAAACGATTCGCAATTCAAATAAACTGTGCTGCGAAAAACTTATTGTTTGTAATAATATTTCAGTGAAATAATTTATTATCAAAATTTTCAATCAATTTAACACAAACAACGCACAATGTACAGTTGTCAAATCGGAAGACGTATTTCATCTTTCCGGTAGTTACGATTTTTGTGTGTATTTCGACAAATATCTTATTATTTGGTTCCCCTGCTAGTAATGTTTTGAATTATTTGGTAAATTTTTATCTTGTTTTTGATATAACTTTGAAAGAACTCGGCACAAGAGTCTTGTTATAATAATTTCTCTTTAGAAATTTACGGATAGATTACGGAAAATATAACTTTTCAACAATCACAAATAATATGAACCAACAAAATACAACAAACAATTCGTTATTTTCAACGTCATGGGAAAATAATTGGGATAATAACATTTCAAATGAAGAGCTCAATTACAAACGATTAAGTATTATTGCATTGATTGCTTTTTTGTTTGGGGCGGCGTCATTTCTTGTTTTTTTTACGCTTTGGTTTACTTTTCTCTGCGTGCTGGGAATAATTTTTGCAGTTGCGGGAATAGTGTCGATTAGCCGCTCGGACGGTACATTGATAGGTTTGTCATTGGCGAGATTGGGGTTTGGTTTATCGATAATTTCTCTTGTTGCGGTGTTAGTTTTTTGGGAGCGGTACGATTACAATTTGCGTTATGAAGCCGACCAATTTTTTCAAGCATGGTTTGCTTTGTTTGTCAAAGAAAATAGTATCGGCAATATTCCGCATATTAAATCTGCTACTTCACCATATTGGGAGCGGAAAGATACAAATGATCCAGAAACATGGTGGAAAAAACAATACGAAAATAAATATTTACACCGAGATATTCACGCCGCTATCGACAATAAATTATTACGTACAATGTTAGCTCTCGGTAAAGATATGAAAATTTCGTTTTATAAAACTCTAAACGTCTATATTACAGGCGAAGAGGAAAAAGTTATCAATGTTTACGTAATAACTTTTAATGATAAAAACGACAACAACAAAACAAAATCTTTTTTTATAAAAATCAGTGCCGATAGAAGAATTCATATCGACAATAGCCTAAATCAAAAAAAGAAATTTGTCGGTTGGTCTCTGTCATCATTACCGGAATTCTTTTTGCCCGACGAGATGAAATAATTGTTTACGTTTTATCGTTTACGTTTTGTATGATATACTTTTCACACTTTAAATTTCGGTATTCGTTTTAAACTAAAACCGCTCTGAAAGGGCAATCGGATATTGGCTCATAATCAACGTAATGAAACGGAACAATAATTGTTGTTAATAATAATCGTAATCGTGTTTTTATGCCGTGCCGCTTTTTCATGGCGGTTTTAATGAATACATGTTTAAAAACAAATACCGAAAATTCAACTAATAATAGTTGAAAATTATTCCACTGAGATATTACTAATTTTTAAAATTTCACGAAATTAATTCCGAAATCAACAAAATATTTTTTTAAGAAAAATAACAATGACCTCAATAATTCTGTCAGAATTGATTAGACTTAAATGTGTAGAAATTTCATTACCTTTTAAGTTACCGTCTTATTTTTTGATTGGTATGGTTTATTTTTATCAATTATGTATAAGTCCTTTTTTGCCTAAACGTTGTCGTTATGAGCCGTCGTGTAGTACCTACATGATTTTGGCGATAAAAAAATATGGTGCGTTACGCGGTGTAATTAAAGGAATCTGGCGAATTTGTCGTTGTAATCCATTCGGAGGCAGCGGTTATGATCCGCCTTGAACACGTTAAAATGTAATTACCGAATTAAAAATTGAAAGAGTAAAATCAAGAGCAAAATCAAGAGGTAACATCAAGAGGTAAAATATCAGGTGTTATTTTTATATGAATGTTTATTTCTAATCAGGAAATAATTAAAAATAAAAATTACATAATATTTGTTGCAGAAATATTCTACGGAATAGTTATGTTTGTTTACTTAATTTGAAACAGCACTAAAGATTTTAATGAATGTAAATGAATAAATTTGAATTGTTAAAAAATCATTACGGAACATATAATACGAAATACGAATGTCATTTGATGAAGCGTTAAATTTTCTAAATTCGCGTAAGAATCTTGAGTTGAGCCGTGATTTTGACACGGCACAACTTCTTGAACGTCTTGAACGTTTACGGGAGTTTATAAATTATCTTGGCAGACCTGACAAAAAATACAAGATAGTACATATTGCAGGAACGAAAGGCAAAGGGTCAACTTGTGTTTTGATTGAGGGAATATTGATGGAAGCTGGAGCAGTGGTTGGTCGATTTACGTCGCCGCATTTATATTCTCTTTTTGAGCGGGTAACGGTCAATGGTACACCTTGCAGTGAATCTGATTTCACCGAGATAATATTTTATATTCGTGATAAGATTAGCCAATTCGATTCGCGTTTATTGGTTGATTTTACATTCTTTGAGTTATTGACGGTATTTGCATTTGAGTATTTTGCACGTTGTTCGGTAGATTTTGTTGTGTTAGAAGTCGGATTGGGCGGACGTCTTGACGCAACTAATATTTGCGAGCCTGATGTAACTGTGATTGCTAATTTAAGTTTCGATCATATCGAGCAATTAGGTCCGACATTACGTGAAATTACGATAGAAAAGGGGGGTATAATCAAGCCGGGTGTTCCTCTTATTTCGTCGGCTTGTAGTGTTGAGCAGCGTGAGATATTGGGCGAGATAGCAGAAAAACGCAAGTCGCCGATTTATTTGTTGGGTGACGCTTTTGAGGTTAATCCGGTTACGGTTTCGGCACCTTTTGGATTTCAGACGATTCAGGGTAAATTTCCGATGCAAGTTAATATTGACAATTTGAATGTTTGTATGCCGGGCAGACATCAGCGGCACAATGCATCGTTAGCAATTGCGGCGGCTTTATTGTTGCAAGACAAGTTTATTTTTGATGCTGATATTATTCGAAATGGTCTAGTGAAAGGATTTTTGCCGGCGAGAATAGAAATCTTTCAGGAACGGGATGAACCAATATTTATTGTTGACGGAGCGCATAATAAGGCGTCGGTTGAAGTATTAATTGACACGTTGAATGAATTATTTCCAAACAATAGAAAGTTGTTAATTTTCGGGACGACGATAGGCAAAGATGTTGATGGAATGTTGATGAGTTTGTTACCGAATTTTTCTATTATTTTTCTAACTCAATATTCATCGAGTCTTCGTTGTTTTCCGGCGGTTGGTTTGAAAACGATTACTGAGGTGATTTTATCAACAACATGTAATCAAGAAATAAAACCGAATGAAATAAATTCAATTTATGACAGTTCTTTTGCGTTAAGCAAATGTTTTGAGATAGCGAATAAAGACGACGTAATTTGTGTAACAGGTTCAATTTATCTTGCCGCCGAATTAAGAAATTACTATCTAAACAATATAGCCAAAAAATTGAAAAATAGACAAACAAAGTAATATATCAGCGGAATAATTTATTTTTTTGCGGGATCGCGGTCGTCTCGACCGCATCTTTAGGCGTTTTTTGTACAAAAAAGATGCAGGCGGGACGCCTGCGTTCCCAGCTAAAATA
>JAITKS010000118.1 GCA_031278315.1 Planctomycetaceae bacterium
TATTACTATTACTACGTATATTACTTTTATTACTTTCTATTGCGCTTGACCCTCTGAACCAAAAAGAGAAAAGAGCGATTCTGCAAGTTCTATTACTTTTTCTGTTACGAATGCGTCTAGTTTTAACGGATTTATTGTACCTGTAGTTTCATTGAGATATTGTTTCATCGATTGTGTGTACACTAATTTTAATGCTGTTGAAATATTTATTTTACTTGCGCCGCATGAAATCAATCGTTTAAATGTTTCATCGCTTAATCCTGTACCTCCGTGAATTACAATTGGACATCGCGTTGCTTCAGATAATCTTTGTACCAAATCGAAATTTATTACCGGTATTCCCTTGTAAACGCCATGAGCTGTTCCTACTGCCGGTGCGATTGCATTTACTTCGGTTTCACTTATGTATCTCATTGTTTCATCGAATCCTGCAAGTGATTCAATATCGTGTGAAATATCATCTTCTACACCTGCTATAATTCCTACTTCGCCTTCTACATCTACGCCTTTACTGTTTGCGTATCGGCGTACTTCACGAGTCTGACGTATATTCTCTTCAAAAGGAAGATGCGAACTATCAAACATCACCGAATCCCATCCGAGATCGCAGCATTGATTGCAAAACTCAATACTTTGACAATGATCGAGATGTAATGCAATTGGTACCGGTGCGGCATCAATTATCGATCTTGTCATAATAGCTAACGATTCAGGTTTTAAGGCCTTAACGGTCGCTACAGACGTTTGAATGATCAAAGGACTCCGCTTCCGAATAGCTGCCTCGACAACAGCCGAAAGCGTAAGATGATTCAAAATATTTATTGCAGCTATTGCATATTTTTTGTTTCGCGCCTCGCGAAGCATTTTAGAAAAATTAGCTTTCATTTTAAACTCATAAGTTAAAGTTAAAAAATAAAATTCTAGTAATATTTCAGCCGAATTTACAAAAACGTATTCTCCATAAACTCGCTGCTGATTTAAAACACACAATGAAAATACATCTGGTCTGAAACTGGTCTGAAAATTAATTACTTGACCGATTACCAGATTACCTATACCTAATGGTAACTTCTAAAAACTAATATATAGGAGGAACGCAGGCGTCTCGTCTGCACTATTTTTTTACAAAAAACGCCTAAATATGCGGTCGGTTCGACCGCGTTCTTTCTAACGTTCCTTCTAACAATAAATTTTTACATTTAGTTTTTTAGAAATTCACTAATTTTTGTAACGATAATTATTTTTCATCAAGTACAGCAACAGATTCGAATTTTTTACCTTCTAACATCTCCAAACTTGCACCTCCTCCGGTACTAACATGAGATACTTTATCAGCGAATCCTAGCAATTGAATAGCGGCGGCACTATCACCTCCTCCGATAATACTTATCGCTTTACTGTCAACAATTGCTTGTGCGATTTTTTTTGTACCTTCATCGAAAGGCGGAATTTCACACACGCCCATTGGTCCGTTCCAAACAACAGTTTGAGCTTCTTTGATAATTTTTGCATAGATTTGCGATGTTTCAGGACCGATATCTAAACCTTGCCATCCTGTTTCAATCGTACCAGATTTTACAATTTTTTTCTCACCGTCCGCACTGAATTTGTTACTGACATGCGTGTCAACAGGCAATTCCAATTTGTTTCCAGCGATAGAAAGCAGCTCTTTTGCTAAATCGACTTTATCTGGTTCAATAAAACTATCGCCGACATTTTCACCTCGTGCGATGTTAAACGTGTATGCCATCGCACCGCCGATTAATACTTTGTCACAAATTCCGAGTAGATTTTTTATCACGAGTATTTTATCTGAGACTTTTTTACCGCCTATAATCGCGATGAAAGGCCGTTGCGGATTAGATATTGCATTACTCAAATATTTGATTTCTTTTTCGACAAGAAATCCGCAAACTTTAGGCTTGCTGCCAAATGCTTTCGGCACGGCATACATTGAGGCATCTGTTCGATGACAAGTTCCGAAGGCGTCATTTACGTAAATATCAGCAAAAGCAGCCAGCTCATTTGCGAAAGATTCGTCGCCGTTTTTTTCACCGGGTTGGAATCGTAAATTTTCAAGAACGAGAATGTCACCGTTTTTGAGTGCGGCAACTTTGGATTTCGCATCCGAACCGACTGTATCAGTAGCGAAAGCAACCGGTTTTTTAAGCAATTCCGAAAGCCGTACCGCTGTCGGCTGCATTGTGTATTTGGGATCAGGTGCATCCTTCGGACGCCCAAGATGACTTGCCAGAATAACGCTGCCGCCGCGATTCAATACCGATTCAATTGTCGGAATTGCCATTTCGATTCGGCGGTCGTCAACAATTTTACCCGTCTCGTCAAGAGGTACGTTGAAATCAACGCGAATAAAAACTTTTTTATCTTTAACTTCAACATCGGCAATTGTTTTTTTTGCCATTTTATAAATTTCCTTTCTTTTAAACGTTAATTTGCCCGTATGTTAATTTCGATGTCCAACGCAATTGCTTTTGAATCACCGAAATCATTAAACGAGCCGTATAACTTTCATTTTTAAACTTGACATATTTCACACGATGTAAAATATGTATATGAAAAATACATTGCCTACTATTTATTGTAACGAAAAATCGTAATAAACGAAAAAAATTCTTTAGAGATACAATGTCTTGCGTCTCTAAAATTAGTTTATTACGTAACGCCGAGACACAAGACATTGTGTCTCGGCATTTCAGTTTTATTTATTGTAACGAAAATTGAATTTTCAGTTGTGAGAAGTATATCTATCGATTACCAATAATTTACGGCTTTATTGTCAAACTAATTTAATCCTGCTAGGAAGTGGTCGTTTGCGGTTTTGTTTGTGTGTCTTACACTTGCGTTGTCGTGATAGTTTGCTACTTCAGTTAGAATGACACCTTCGGTACCGGCGAATTGCCAGTGTCTTGAACCGCGTCGGGTCAGTTTAACAAAAGTTCCCGGATCGGCAGTAGTATTATGTTCGACAGTAACCGGACCATGCGCTTTGGGAACAATAACTTGAGACGGTAAATTCTTTTCACCCTCGCCGATAACATAACTTCGACCCCATCGAATAAACCAACCTTCATCTTTTTGTGCGCCTCGTTTTTTCTTTTCTGATTCGGGAACATCGACATGCCAATGCTCCGGCAACATTTGATTCGGTAACAAGAATAAATCTTGCAACATGAAACTGTATTCTCCATCGAGATTATTCACAATACCGACAGCAGCAAGACCGACTTCAACAAATCGTCCGATACCGTAATCCGAGACCCAAAGTTTTTCGCGTAAACCTTTGTAAATAGGATAACGGTGAAAAGCGGCGAGTTCAAGAATAGCGTCGCGGGCTTTATTCTCGTCGAATTTACCATCGTTGTAGTAATATTCGTTTGGATATGACGGTAATTTTTTTGACTGACCCGCCGCAGAGGAAGCTTTGGAAATAATTACATTTTCGCCGTATAAAACAGAAGGTGTTGCTAAAAGTGCAGTCAAGCTGCAAGCCGTTAAATTTAACATGTTACGGCGTGAAATTTGTACTTTTTTTGTCATTGTGTTTTTTTGGTTAAAAAAAGGTTTTGGGAAAATGAGATAGAATTACAGAATAATTGTAACGAAAAATAATTTTCACAATTATATCTGATAACTGTCTCAAAATAATAAAATGCGATTGACAAAGACTGCCGCTAAAAGTTTATTATCAGTGATATGTTTATTATCAATGATATGTTGCCGGCAGCGGCATATAGTTTGACAATCGTTTACAGTTCGAGCGGTTATTTATTTGCTTTGTAATTTGATTTATGATTCAAATTATATCCGCGAAAATAACCGGCAAGAATCTTAAACTGTTTTGCAATTTAATGAGTTTAAAGTTAATTCTACAGTAAAGAGCAAACATCAATTGGGATTCTCTATACTCATCACTCATCGTACTATTATGAATTTTAGCAATTCAAAAAAACTTGATAGCGCGATTGACGATAAGTAAACAATCAGTTCGAATCGAAAATTCAAATGAGATCGGTTTAAAAAACAATTTTATTTTTTATCACCGCAAACACCAAGATCACAGAGGGAATTTTAAAGTTGATATCAAGTTGATACTTTAAAATTATCATTCTATTTTCAAATTTTTTTTTCTAATCAAAAAGAAAAAAATTTAATCTCCCGTTCTGCGAGCTATGTGTGAACATTGTGTTCCCGATGGTTAATAAAAAACTAATTATTAGAGATTCGCAATTGCGAGTAATTGAACTTTCAACTACTTTCAGTTTAGGGGCGGTAATTTTACTTACAAATAGTAAGTTTGCAATATCCCCAGACTAAATTCAAAACATCGAATTAAGATAATAGTAATATATCAGCGGAATTTCCGTAATTATATTACAATTGTGCCGAGTAAAATTTTCTTAACACGAAATACACTAAATTTCACGGAATACACGAAAATTATCTAAAAAAACTTTCGTGTAATTTCGTGTTTTTCGTGTTAAAAAAATTAAAACAAAAATGTCAAAATATACAGTTACGAAAAAAAATCTACTGATATATTACTATTTACTATTTTGCTTAAATCTTAAATTAAAAATTTTACTTGATATATTACGAGATATTTTTTTGTTATTTTTTATTATCTATAAATTTTATTCTAAGATTCTTAATTTCAACTTTCATTGGCGGTCCGACATGAGCTTGAATAGCAAAGATTCCGCTTTTGCGTCTTTTTTCATTGTCTTCGTCTTTGGTGATACTCATTACGTGTCCGTTTATTTTATGTGTGAACGTGAAACCATCTGCAATAATTTCATACGAGTTCCAATCATCGGCTTTTAGTTCTTTTTTCAGCGTATTATTTTCGGCGAATCTTTTAACGGTTTTTGATTTTTGTCCTTTTTCGATAACCGATTCTAGTCCCCGTTGGCATAATATTCCGCCAAAATTTTCTCCGTATAATATTCCGGAATGTTGATGGTTTCCATCGAAATCTGCCTGATAGCCGTTTAGAGAAAATTGCTTGTTACCGGAGTTTTTTTTGCTTCGATATTGAAAGCCTGAATTTCCGTTTGGTGATAATTTAATATCAGCTCGAAAAACGAAATCGCTTACATCTCCGCCTTTCCATATAATAAACTGATTGTATGTCAATTTTGCATCACCTTTTGATTCAGTTTGTCCGACGATACAATTATCTTTCACGCTCCATAAGTTAGGATTTCCATCCCATTCTGTCAGGTCTTTTCCGTTGAACATTGAAACGAACCCGTCATTTTTTTCTGTATCTGAAATTTGTGCGTTCACTGCTGAACACCAGCAGATTAAAGTAATTGTTGCACACAAAGAAACAAATATCTTTTTCATTTGTAATTTTCCTTTTTTGAAAATTTTTGATTTTTATTGCGTAACGTCAGTTCAGTTTAGATTATTTCTGATACTATACTTTACACGACCTTACACGGTAATAATTACCTTTTATTTTGTCGAGGACTCATCAAATTATTTGAAAGCCGACAAATCCAAAAGTGTAAAAAGTGTAATTGTCAATCGAGTGAAGTTTACACGTTCCGCAGCCGCTAAACTTTACAGATTATCAATATTTCCAATTGATTGGCAATATCAGTGGAATATTTTTTTTGTAAGATACGCCTAGAACCAAAAATTTAAGCGAGAACAGCTTATTACATTATTTTTTGAGAATACAAAATAAACGAAAAAAATTTTTAAACACAAACACACGAAAAATCACGAAAAGAGATTGTATAAAATTTTCGTGTCTTTTGTGTAATTTCGTGTGTTTCGTGTTTAAAAAATCATTTCAATCATACAATCACAAAAATCATAGTTCAGACAAATAACCACATATTATTGAGCCAATATACGGCCGCCCTTTCAGGGCAGATTTATTTTTATGCGTGAACAGTTACCTTTTTCGTTACAAAAAATAACAATCGAGAAAATTTTTTTGACAGATTCTTCACAAATATCGTAATCGCAATTAAAAATCGAAATACTAGAACCAAAAATATTTCACTGACTATATTAACCTTTTTGTAATTTTCTGATATATTACTTTTCTTAATTTTAAACTGCACTCACTTTAATTTTCGGTTCGGGCTTTCTGCTTGCCTCGCGGAAAACAATGCTTTTTAATGAATAACTTTCGATTCACCGAAAATCATAGTACGAGTCGTAATTAGACTAAACAAATCCTATCGTTAAATTAGATCATAGAAATCAATAGTTAAGATTTATGAAAAATTCACTTTATTTGAAAGTATTCGACACACCCCGTCTTGAGTCGGTATATCAACCTGAAAATGAACGATTACAACATTACAATGAGTTTCGTTACTCATTTTCGTCATCAGATATAGAGACCCAATCTGGTCGTTGTATGTCATGCGGAATACCGTTTTGCCATAATGCCGGCTGCCCATTGGGTAACCCAATACCTGAAACGAATTCTTTAGTATTCGAAGGACGAATGCAAGAAGCTTGTAATTTACTTCATGCCTATTGCAATTTTCCAGAAGTAACAGGTCGAATCTGTCCGGCGTTGTGTGAATGTTCGTGCGTTCACAATATAAATGGAGAACCTGTAACAATACGGCAACTCGAATACGAAATAGTAGAACGAGGTTGGCTCGAAGGATGGATCAAACCTCACATTGCTTCACGACAGACCGGTAAACGTATAGCAGTTATCGGCAGCGGACCAGCCGGATTATCCGCCGCACAACAATTAGTAAGATTAGGACATAATGTAGTCATATATGAAAAATCAGATGCACCGGGCGGAATAATGCGATACGGTATCCCCGATTTCAAATTAGAGAAACATATTATCGATCGGCGAATCGGTCAACTCGTAAGCGAAGGAGTTCGATTCGAATTCGGAATAACCGTTGGCGAAGATGTTTCGGCGAAATATCTGAAAGGTAAATTTGATTCGCTGCTGTTAGCCGGCGGCGCAATGGAACCGCGCGACGTTAAAGTTCAAGGACGAGATTTAACAGGAATACACTTTGCAATGGACTATTTGACAGCATCAAATATCGCAGTGAAATCAGCAAGATCAGATACGCAAATACAACGCTCGCTGATAGACGCTAAAGGTAAAAATGTCGTGATACTAGGCGGAGGAGATACAGGCGCAGACTGTCTTGGAGTTGCACTGCGGCAAGGTGCCGCTTCAGTCATACAACTTGAAATTATGCCGAAACCTCCAGAAAAATTTAATCCGAATACTCCGTGGCCGCGATGGTCTCAAATTTTAAGAACAGGAACTTCTCACAAAGAAGGCGGAGAACGAAAATGGAGTATTTCAACAAAAAGATTTATCGGTAATAACGGTAACATAACAGGAATAGAAACAGTAGAAGTTAATTGGCAAAACGGTAAACCAATAGAACTCGCAGGAACAGAATCGAATATAAAAGCTGATTTAGTATTATTAGCTTTAGGATTTGTTCATCCAAAACATGATTCACTTTTAGGAACTTTAAGTGTCGAATTAGATTCACGAGGCAATGTTAAAATCGATCCAATTACAAAAATGACAAACATAAACGGAGTATTTGCCGCCGGCGATATGCAAAGCGGAGCAAGTTTAATTGTCCGTGCAATAAACAGCGGGCGCGAAGCCGCATTCGGAATAGATAATTTCCTAATGCAAAATTAAAAAAGAAAACATAATTAATCTGCAATTATTCAATCAATAGAATTTTTGTAACAATAATTATGTTTACAAATTTACAAGATGAGAATTTCTAAAAACTAATTTTAGAAGGAACACAGAATAAACATTAACGTCTTGCCGGATTGTTTTTGTACAGAAAACAAAAACGCCTAAAATACGGTCGAGACAATTGCGTTACTTCTAACAATAAATTTTTATGTGATGAGGTTTTTAGAAATTCCCAATAACATTCCCAATAACAATTTAACAATTAATTAAAAATGAAAGCAGTAGTTGTAATAGAACCGAATCGGGTCGAGATTGTGGAGATTGCCAAGCCGGTTCCTGGTGATTATGAAGTTCTTGCGAAAAACAAGATCGCTGCAATTTGTAATGCAACCGACCGGAAATTAATAGAAGGACATTTTCCCGGAATAAATCAATATCCCTTAGTATTAGGTCATGAGGGAGTAGCGGTTGTTGAGTCAGCGGGAGCGAAAGTTAGAAATATCAAAATAGGCGACCACGTAATAGGCGGATTACTAGGCGATTTCGGACGTGCCGATTACTACGGCGGTTGGGGCGGATTCTGCGAATACGTGATTGTACACGATCACAATGCAATGGTAGAAGACGGAACTGCAAATGCCGAAAACGGATGGTTTGAATCATGTGAAATACAAACGGTTGTTGATTCGGATATCCCATTTGAAGAAGCAGCTTTGCTCTGTACTTGGCGTGAAGTTTATGGCGGAATTGGAGATTTCAACTTGCAACCAGGCGACGATATTTTAATTTTCGGCGCAGGTCCAGTTGGATTAAGTTTCATAAAATTCGCTAGATTGCTCGGAATAAATTGGATTGGCGTCGTTGAGCCGAATTCCTCAAGACATGAGAAAATAATGTCGATAGGAGCTGATCAAGTTTTTGTACCGGAAGATGTCCCAGCAATTCGGAACAAGCGAAAACCTCTTGACGCCGTGATTGACGCTGTCGGTAATGAATCGATAGTTAATCTTTCTTTACCGCTATTGAAACTTGGCGGCTCGATGTGTATTTACGGAGTACTAGCAAATGACACAATTACAGTAAATAAATCGCTTGCTCCGTATAACTTTAATTTATTTGTGCATCAATGGCCGACAAGATTTCGTGAACGTGCCGCACAACAACCGCTTTGCAATTGGATTCGTGAAGGTAAACTCAAAGCGTCAGAATTTGTAACACATAGTTTTCCTGTAGAACAAATAAAGTCCGCATTAGAAATCGGAAAAACAGGACAAGTTATTAAATGTTTACTGACTTATTAAATCTACTTTCAAAAAAATAATTAATGAAAAATATAAAAAACTCCTTTTATTACAATTGTATGTGCAAGCGAACTTGGCGCGCCGAATGACAATAAAAACACTCTTGCGCGCCAATTTCGCTTGCACTTGACCAATTAACATTAACAATTAACTTAACCAACTAATTTTTTATGACCGATAATAAACATGCATCTTTATTTAATTTATCGGCTGATAATGCTGATAATAACAAGACTGATAATAAAAGTAATCAGCGTAAGTTTACGGATTGGCATCGTGCTTTTGCTAGCGCAATGCAGCTTGAACTCAAGAAAACCGGCAATGAATTCGATTATAATACTGAATATCAATTGCCGTCACATACTTACTATATTGACTTGTTCGTCATTCGACACCTACCGGAGGATGACAGTATATCGTTGTTAATAGAGAAGTTATTACGTCTTATTGACTGTTTTTTGCGTTTTACGTTTTGTGAGTACAAGTCGATCAATGACACATT
>JAITKS010000169.1 GCA_031278315.1 Planctomycetaceae bacterium
ATTTTAGAATTTCTGTAACGATTATTAAATCTCTCAAACGAAAAGCCGGAATTGCAGCTTATGTAACTGCTGCAAGAAACACAGAGTTAGGCGAAAATGAAAAACAATTAGCGTACTCAATTAAACGGCGTCTCAATCAATGGGACGAATCGCAAAGAAAAGAATGTCATGAAACAATGCAACGTGCTTGGCAACATTTTTACGATACAAACGAAGGTTTACGTGAATCAATTGAAAGTCATAAAAAAGGATTTTCAAAAATATTACAAGAACGGTACGTAGAGGAATAACCTCATATTGAAAACTTTGACAATGACAGTAAACTTACAAACCTTTGCGTTCATTTTAATTTTAACTTTTAAATAAAAGAAGATTTTGTAATTTTAGATTTAAATGAATTTCTAAAAAATATTTTAGCCGGAAACGCAGACGTCCTGCCTGCATTATTTTTGTACAAAAATTCCTAAAGATGCGGTCGAGACAGCTGTGTTCCCGATAACAATAAATTATTTCGTTGATATTGATATATTACGAAAAATTTAATTTTCAATCAAAAAAATTATTATACGCATTTTATAATATGCGTAATTAAAGATGAGTACAGATGTGTTAGATTGGGGCGAAGTTCCAGCTGCTTGGAGACGGCGTCATTTGCTTGGAGTAGAAGAATTGAGTGCCGGCGAAATTACGTTAATTTTGGATCAGGCGGAGCGATTTAAATCTGTGTTAATACAAGACAAGAGTTATGAAAACAGCGGACGTAAAATTCCGCTGCTTGCGGGCAAGACTTGTGTCAATCTTTTTTTTGAAAATTCAACTCGTACTAAAACTAGTTTTGCGTTGGCGGCTCGAAGGTTAGGAATGGATGTAGTTGATTTTTCTGCTTCGACGAGTAGTTTATCCAAAGGCGAGACGTTTATTGACACGGTAAAAAATCTTGAGGCGATGCAGATAGATGCGATTGTGGTGCGTCATTCGTGTCCGGGTACAGCGATGTTGTTATCGGAGAATATTCGCGGACATGTTCTCAATGCAGGTGATGGCGCGCATGAGCATCCGACGCAAGCTTTGCTTGACATTCTTACGATCCGGCAACGTTTCGGAAGAATTGCAGGTTTAACGATTGCGTTAGTTGGTGATATTGCTCATAGCCGCACGGCGCGTTCGAATATATGGGGACTGAAGGCTTTGGGGGCAAATGTAATTCTTTGCGGTCCATCGACTTTGGTTGCGAAACAATGGGAATCACTGGGTGTAACGGTTTCATTTTCTTTAGATCAGATTCTTGATCGGGTTGATGTTTTCAATTTATTGAGGATTCAATTTGAAAGACAAGTGATAAGACCTTTTCCGTCCACTCGTGAATATTCACATTTATACGGGATGGATTCAGAGAGGTTATCTCGTACGAAATCTGATGTTTTGATAATTGCGCCTGGTCCGATCAACAGGGGTCTTGAGGTAACACCTGAAGTAGCGGATGGACAACATTCTGCAATTCTTGAGCAGGTAACAAACGGAGTTGCCGTAAGAATGGCAGCTCTCTGGATGTGCATGAATGCCAAATAGTATTACAACTATTCAGATATAATTTCATAATATGCCGGCGGTTCATTTGACATTTTTTGTTTGTAATATATCAGTGGAATTTTTTTTTGACAGGATTACAGGATAGTGGTTAGTGGTTAGTGGTCAGTTCGCATGCGGAGATTAGTATCGATTCTAAGTTCGAATCACTATGGTTTCAAGTTTTGATTTTTTTAATTTATCATTTAAAAATTCTGTCAATCCTGTAATCTTGTAATTCTGTCAAAAAAACAAAACTAAAGATGCGGTCGAGACGACCGCGTTCCCGCAAAAAAATAAATTATTCCGCTGATATATTACAAATCCTCAAATAAAACAAAAAAGAGAAAATGGCTCAAGAGCATAAACAAAATTATAAGTTGTCTAATAACAATTATAACGGCGGCTTGAAATCTGTAATCGATTTTAATAATTCTATAAAACCAAATAGCGAATTACTTCACACTCTCAAAATAACTATTCCTCAATTCTTTGATAGCAACGATAACTTCAAATACGATAAATTCATCGAAGCACTACACGAAAATAATATAACAGAATCACACGACGGATATAAACTCGGTTTTATCGGTAAAGATTACGCACAATTACAAACAGGATGTAAGTCCGAAACTATGATCGCCCCAAATATAAAACATAATAATCATAACGAAAATAAAAATAGTAAAAACATTTTCATTACCGGAGATAACCTCGAAGCTTTACGGCATCTGCAAAACGCTTACTCCAAAAAAATAAAAATGATCTATATCGACCCGCCATACAACACCGGAAAAGAATTCGTCTATAAAGATAAATTTGAATTCGACGACAAAACACTAAAATCCGCTTTAGGCTGCGATAACTACGAAATCGCAAAACTTAAATCTATTCAAGGAAAAAACTCACACTCCGCTTGGCTGACCTTTATCTATCCCCGCTTAAAAATCGCACGAAAATTATTGACCGATGACGGCGTTATTTTCGTGTCAATCGACGATAACGAACAAGCAAATCTCAAACTGCTAATGGACGATGTATTAGGCGAAAGAAATTTTATCGCAGAATTTATCGTTATCCGCTCCGAAGGCGGAGGACTCGCAAAACAAGCCGTTATCGGTCACGACTACTTACTATGCTACGCTAAAAATATAAACGATTTCACCCCGCTCGGAAAACCGAAAAAAATTCGCGGTAAAATTATCACAAAAAACGGAGAAAAGTTTTGGATCGAAACCGATTGGCTGCGCAAAAAATTCGGAAAATACGGAACATGTCTCTACGAAGAAATCGAACATTACCTCGGTAAAGAAAAGAAAAACGATGTCGATACAAAATTAAAAAATAATGAATACGTCTTAATTAAAAAAAATAAAAATCATATCGTCGGAAGATACAGAAAAATTGCTGATGACTCCTCAAAATTTTATACTATTCTAAAACACTTAAATAAAAACGGTGTACACGATTTAGAAAACTTAGGAATAGAGAATTTATTCGATTTTCCAAAACCGGTCTCGCTAATTAAAGAATTAATTTACGGCACAACAAAGAAAAATAAATCTGCTGTTATCCTCGACTTTTTCGCAGGCTCCGGCACTACCGCTCAAGCTGTTATGGAACTTAACGCCGAAGACGGAGGTAATCGAAAATTCATTATGGTTCAAATCGATGAACCAATAAAAGAAAATAATAAAGCACGAAAAGCAGGTTACAACACAATTGACGAAATCGCAATTGAACGAATTAAATCAGCAGCAAAAAAAATTAAATCGGAAAAAAGTCTAGTACTGCCGGAAAATTTTGATTGCGGATTTAAACATTATCAGCTGCTTATGCCGGATACTAAAACATTAAATAAAATCTCAAATTACGATCCGCAAACTAAACTGCCGCCCGAAGACAATATGATCTCTACTTTCGCCAATAAAAAATATGGAACAAGCGGAATAGATACTTTACTCACAACATGGCTTATTGATGACGGCTGCCGGTTCGATGTAAATATTAAAACTATAAAAATCGCAGATTATTCCGCCTTTTATATCGAAGAATCAGCAACCCTTTATATGATCGAACCAAACTGGAATATAAACGCATTAAAATTTCTACTAAATAAAATAACTAAAAATAAATTGATTATAAATACAATTATTCTTTATGCCTATTCGTTTGATCCTAAATCAATACACGAATTAGAAACAAATATTAAAACCAAACTAAATAACCCGCCGAAAATTATTAAAAGATATTAATTTTACTTATCATACTATATACTATAATTTCGGAATACAAAAAAATAAAAACGTAATAATATATCATTTTTTTTATTAACCACAGAGGACACAGAGAACACAGAGGAAAAATATTTTGTAATTTTAGATTTTAAATTTAAGTGAATTACTAAAAAATATTTTAGCTGGGAACGCAGGCGTCCCGCCTGCATCTTTTGGGTACAAAAAACGCCTAAAGATGCGGTCGAGACGACCGCGTTCCCGCAAAAAAATAAATTATTACACTGATATATTACCAAAACTGAAATTCATTGTACGATGTGTAGGGGTATATTGTCATTTCAAAAAAATCGAGTAAAATTCCGCCCCTTCCAAATTGATAGAAGTATCAACACGATAAATAATCAAATAACGGTAGTAAGATCATTTACACACACAAAAAAACAAACGTTGTAATATATCAGTAGAATATTTGTTTTTCAACTTTTTTTGATTTATGAATTTTACAATTAACCTTAGCGAAAAAAATTAACTTAAAACCATTGAGAAATTTCATTGATATATCACAAAACGTTGAGCAAAAGAAAAAAATCCTCACACTTGCAAATCCGGTTTTTCGTTACAATAAATAAAACTGAAATGTAGAGACAAAAAGCTTTGTGTCTCAACAGCGAAATGTACGGGACATTATGTCTCTACGGAATTTTTCGTTTGTTACCTTTTCGATCAGAATTATCGATTGGAATTATCGATTTAACTTATAAATTACAATCATCGAGGTAAATTTTACTATATGTCTAAACCAGATTACTATGAAGTACTTGGCGTTTCACGTAATGCGAGTAAAGAAGATATATCATCCGCATACCGTAAACTTGCGATGAAATATCATCCGGATCGTAATCCGGGCGATGCGGAAGCGGTAGAACAGTTTAAACTTTGTGCAACAGCTTACGAAGTGCTCAGTAACGATAATAAACGCACGATCTACAATAAATATGGACATGAAGGTCTTGATTCTAGCGGAGGCGGTTCTCAATTCCACGATGTCAAAGATATTTATGATACATTTGGTGATCTATTCAATGACACAATATTAGATTTTTTCGGAATAGGCAGATCAGGACGCCGTCAACCTGCGCCGGGTAATGATATACGGTGCAATGTAACAATCGATCTGCACGAAGCAGCTCGCGGAGTAAATAAAGAAATAACTTTTCGACGTCATGAACTTTGTCAAACATGTAACGGAACAGGTTCTCGACCCGGTACGCAGCCTGAAAAATGTCCGTATTGCGGCGGTCATGGGAAAATCACGCAGTCAACTGGATTCTTTTCGATTCAATCAACTTGTCCGAAGTGCCGCGGGCAAGGTACGATTATAACTAATCCCTGCCAAGACTGCCGCGGCAACGGTTTGATTCCGCAAATTGTTAAACGCGAAATAAAAATTCCCGCAGGCGTAGATACCGGTACAAGATTGAGATTACAAGGTGAAGGTGAAAAAAGTTTAGAAGGCGGATTGGCTGGTGATTGCTATATTTTTATCACGGTTAAACAACATCCGTTATTTCAGCGGGACGGTGAACATCTGCTTTGCAGAGTTCCTATTGGATACGCACAAGCTGCTCTCGGTACCGAAATCGATGTCCCGACTTTAGACGGAACAGAGAAAATGAAAATCCCAGCCGGAACTCAAAATAACGATGTAATTACACTGCGGGGACGAGGGATGCCAATCCCGCACAGAAGTATTACCGGAGACTTGCATATTCATGTTTATATCGAAGTACCAAGAAAATTAAGACCTGAACATCAAGAATTGTTGCGAAAACTCGCCGACCTAGAAGGTGAACACGTTTTGCCCGAAAGAAAAAATTTCTTCAGTAAACTTACTGATTTCCTATCAGAATTCTTCTCAGATAAATCAGAAAAAAAAGAGGAAACAAAAGAAACAAAAAAAGATAATAATTCATCAAAAAATAACGAAACCAAAACCCGTAAAAACAAAAAATAATAAAAACAAAACAACAAATTGTCTCTGAATAATTACAAATAATTTGAACTACTCGTAATGAAATTTCAGTAATTATGCCGGATAAACAAATAACTCGAATCGAAAATTTAAGTAAGAGCAGTTTAAAAGTGTTTTAGGTAATTGTTCACGTAAAAATAAATTTTGTAACAAAAAAATAGATAACTCTACTGATAGAATTATTGTAACGAAAATTATTCTATCAATTTGTTTTCAAGCGGAGTTCAATATTTATGATTCGGTAAACGCTGAATTGTGCGTGAAAGATCGCCGAAAAGAAAGTGTTAGGTTAATTTTTTACACAATAACAAGAAAAAAAGATGACTGAATATTCAGATATTAAGGAAGATGTAAAACCGGAAGAACTGATTGCGAAATCAGATTCGATAGATGCTGTTTCGTCGGCAGACGATAATTCTGAAGGCGGGTCTATTGGAACGTCGTCGGAAGTTATACAGCTGAGAGAAGAACTTGAAGAGATGAAGAATCGTTCCTTGCGGGCGTTAGCAGACCTTGAAAATTACCGCGTACGGTCGAATCGGCAGATAATTGAAGAACGAAAATATGCAAGCATCGATTTAATAAGAGAATTATTAGCCGTTTGGGACAATATCGGAAGAGCTTTAGACGCCGTAAATAAAACGCAGAATCTTGAAACACTAGTAGAAGGCGTGAACATGGTACATCAGCAATTTCTCGATATTTTAGCGAAATACAATTGTGAAAAAATTGACGCTGTACATCAACCCTTTGATCCAAATTTTCACGCCTCGATAGCTCAAGTACCAAACGAAGATTTTCCGCCAAATACTGTTATTGAAGAAATTTTAACCGGATTCAAATTACATGACCGAGTTGTACGACCAGCACAAGTAGTATTATCCTCAGGCAAGCAAGTTAGTGGTTAGTTAGTGGTCAGTGGTTAGTGGTTAGTGGTTAGTTCGCATGCGGATATTATCATCGGTTGTAAGTTCGGGTCGTTAAATTCCTATTTTGTGTTTATGAATTTTAAAAATAAGGTTAGTTAAAAATAAACTTGAAACCTTCAAGAAATCCCGCTGATATATTACTAATTGCAAATATTTCAAATCTGCAATTGTATCAATTTCCGCACTAACCACTAACCACTAACCACTAATTTTGTCTTTTTAGGAAGACTGGTAAACATTGTAGATATGAATTTTCGTTTTCGCTTAATTTAATCAATGATTCAGAGCTTTTACCGATTACCATCGGTACGATAATATCGTTTGAATTTTGACGTAGAATGTATAACGTTCCGTTTTTTTCTGTTAGCGGAGTTTTCATTCGGCATTGCCATCTATTATTTTCGTAAACTAATATTCCGATCCAATCGAATTCTAAATTAAATTTTCCGATTATATTTTTTAAGTTTTTATGTTCTTGTTTTGTTTTTTCGATTATTTCGTTGATATTCGGCATTCGGCTTAATGCAACAGTTGCAAGATTTCGCTGCGGAATAGTATTTTTTGAATCTACATCCATCCAATTGACATCTTTATCGACATTACTTGTTGCGATTATTTCGATGCAGCGTTTAAAATTTAAGTTAAAAATTGGATCAATCGCTGCCGTGTCTGTGATTAATAAATCTAAAAGAATAAATTTCAAAATTGGATCAATATCGTTTGAGCGTAATAATTCTCCAATCAAACTGCATACAACTTCGATTGCATTTGAATCGGCGGCATCTAATTTTTTTAATGCTGCAATTGAAAATTCTGATTGTGAAATGTTTGGTACTTTTTCGGGTTTAAATTCGCTTTCGTAAATAGTAATCGGCTTATGGTCGGAGACAAGTGTTGTGATGTACTCATAGTTTCCGGCTCGGTCGAGTTTTTCGGGTTTTTTAGTTAGGTAGTACCAATTTTCTTTTCTGATCCATCGCCAAACATTTTTTTGAGCTAAACTTTCAAGGATTTTTTTTGTTGAAGTCAAAGTTTCAGAGGTATAAGGTTTCATTTCGGCTAACAATTTTAAGTATTGTGTAGGCGGAAAGAGTTGTTCAAGCGAGTCTGAAATTTTCGATGCTAATTCGTTAATTGATGTTAATAGTTCTGTAGAATTTTCGCGTAATTTTTTTATATCGTGTGCGTTTGCCGAATATGAAATATTCAATTTACGCAGCATATCGGTTACTGTTTGAATGTTATCTAATTCTTTAAGGACTTCTTCAGCGTCGGTTGCTGCCGGATGTTGTTTATAATTTGTTACGAAAGATTGCAAGGCGTTTTTATATTCAGCGAAATTAGATATTTTATTTACGATTTCGTTGAATATTTTATTTTGTTCGAGTTCCGATTTAATTTTTGTTTCGTAATCTGAAATAGACTTTCTTATAACAGAGTTTTGTCTTTTTAGTGTTTCTGAAGTATCGGGATATTTTTTGTCGAGGGTATCTATTTGTATAAATAATTCTGTTAGTTGTAATAGTATTTCGTCAGGTGTTAAAATTTCGTTTTGACGCAGTTTATTAAAATTGTTTGTAATGAATTTTATGTTTTCGTTGTATTCGGTATCAAGTTTTGTTTTTAGCGGTCTTGTTGCGGTTTCGTAGCGGAGTTTTAATTTAGTTAGACTTGTTTTTTCTGCTGTTGTCCGCATGAGTTGTTCAGCTTGTGTGATAGGTTTTTTTATTTCGTTTGCTTCTTCTTGAGTTGCCGGTTCAGGAGTAATATCTAGAGCTTGTGATGCTTGATTGTAAAAACGTTCAAATTCGTTTGCGCGTTTTTGATCGGTATCGTATAAGTTACGTAGTTTTTCAAATGCGGTTGCGACTTGCGGATTTACGCGGATACTGTAAGTCTGTTCAATTTGTTGCAGTGTGCCGGGTATATCTTCGTAACGCCGATTATTTTCGAGTTCTTCTAATGCGGCGAGAGTTGTTGAAACGGTATGATTGTAATTTCTCATATTCAATCCCCAAACAATCAATCCGCCGATAAAAATACAAACGCATGCAACGGCAGTAACAAGGATTTTAATTTGACGTGAGCGTTGTAATTCGTAATTTTCAATTTGTAATTGATAACGTTCTTCAAGATGTATCGGAATAGGCGTATCGGTTTGAGTTGCGACAGTTAAAAGAGCGTAATGAATTTGTTCTAAAACCGGTGCTGAACTTTCGGCGTTTAATGCGTCATTTAAATCAGCGGCGAGTTTATTGAATTTTTTTTGCAATTCTTTTTGACGCTGCGTTTCGGTCAGCCAGAGGACTGCCGCCCGAATAGTATGTTGAATCGGCTGCGGCATTGTCATGTTAGTATTAGCGAGTAATTTTTGCATCTTATCGTAAATGACGGCAGCTTCATTGTAAGCAAACGCATTAAAATGTTTCAGTAATATTTCAGATAGATTGTGTAAAATTATTGTGCAAAGTTTTTGACGATATTCGGGCGGCGGCGGAATTATCCAATCGGGCGAACTCAATTCAGAATAAAGTGATTGAATTTGTGTGATATTTTTTGTTGTAATTACGTTTTGAACTTCTTTTTCTAATTCTTTGAGCCGAGTTTTTTCAAATACTTCTTGATCTTCGCGCCAAAAAGAATTTTGTTGATCAATTTTGGCAATAGAGCGTAAAACAGCAAGACGTTCTCGAATCGGTGAACCGTTTAATGCGTACAAACGATGCCAACGTAACAACGGCTCAAGCGGTGACATTTTCAAATAAGCGTTGTTCAATTCTTTGTGTAATTCAGCAGGTAATGCAGGCGGGATATTGTAACCAAGTGTCGAAACAATTTCTATCCACTCGTCCCGTTCAGCAAAATCAAGTGTGACATACATAGTTGCGAGCGGAGGCTGCATCTCTGATAACCGGATACCTTCGGCTATATTGCCTTCGCGAATATGTTGAGAACATTGCAGCATGCGCCGATTCAGTTCACTGCAAGCCTCTGCATAATCCCGCGCATACTGACGTATTTGAACAGGCGTTACCGTTTCAGGAAATAAAATCACTGTACGGATATTTTCGATTAAATTTTGAATATTGCGTATCATGATTCATGCTTTGTTAATGGTATTTCTAAAATATATATCGTTACGAAAATTCTATCTAATAATTGAGAATGTAATTCTCTTCGGGATTTTTGTAATTCAATAAGTAAATTTTTTTGAAGGTTGAAGCTCCTTCCGTAAGCTAAAGCATACGGTTAATAAAGTTTTTTGGTGAATAGTCTCTAGCGGGACTTCTTGATATTTAGCTCTTGTTCGTGTATTTCGTGTTTAAAAATTAAAAAAATTTGAAAAACAATTATTCCGCTGATATATTACTATTTATTTATTTTCTGAAATATGCGTTTTATTTTTTAGATAGTTATAAAATTCTATTTGTGCATAAATTTTAGGTTTTCCTTTTGTCAGGTGGATTTTTTCGTTTGGGTGGTTTGCGCTGATTTTACGTGCTTTGACGTTGTCATTGAGTTGTTTGTTTAATAGTTCTTGTAAATCAATTTGTAGATTTTTATCTTTAATTGGAGTTATTACCTCAAATCTGTGATCAAGATTTCTTTCCATACAATCAGCCGAACCGATATAATATTCCGGCTCATTATTGTTTCCGAAAACGAAAATTCTAGAGTGTTCAAGAAATCTGTCAACTATTCTTATTGCTCTAATATTATCGCTGTGTTGTGAAACTTCCGGTACGAGAGTACAAATACCGCGTACGATTAAATCAATTTTTACACCTGCGTTGCTTGCGTCGTAAAGTCGTCTAATAATTCTTTTATCAACTAAGTTATTCATTTTTAGTATCATCCAAGCGGGTTTTCCTTTTTTTGCGTTTTTTATTTCTTTACTTATTTTTTCGAGGAAAAATTTTCGAGTACCAAAAGGAGAAACAACAATTTGTTTAAATTTCGGTACTTGAAATTTTCTGTCGTCGAGTAGATGAAATACTTTATTTATGTCTGCGGTTATTGTTTTGTCGGCAGTTAGAAAATGTTCGTCGCAATAAATTCGAGTTGTGATTTCGTTTGGATTTCCAGTACCGACAGCAGTGTAATATATGTTCAATCCGTTTTCTTTTCTTCGTATTAGTATCATTTTACAATGAACTTTCATTCCTGGAATACTTGGCAAGACACGAATTCCTTCTTCTTGCATTCTTGCTGCCCATTCTATATTTGCTGCTTCATCGAAACGAGCTTGAAATTCGACAAACACGATTACTTCTTTCCCGTTTCGTGCTGCATTTATCAAAGCGTTTACAATAGCTGAATTTTTTGCTGCTCGATAGATAGTCATTTTAATTGCACGAACCGCCGGATCAATTGACGCTTCACGCAGCAGGTCAATAATATATTGAAAAGGTTGATAAGGATAATGTAAGAGTATATCTTTTTCACGGATAACGTCTAGCATCGACTTACCTATTGAGAAATCGTGAATTTCAAGCGGCTGCAGAGATTCGTACCGCATTTTTTTTGTACCTAGATTTTGCGGAAAATTCATCAAGTCTCTAATATTGTTGTAGCGTCCGCCTTTTTCCAGCGAGTCGCGTTTTTTTATACCGAATTTTTTTAGAAGACTTGACAACAAATTACGCGGCAATTTGGCGTCGTAAATGAATCGTACTGTATCGCCGTGATTACGTTGTTTTAAGCTGTCGCTGACGGCTTCTAAAAAGCTTTTTGAAACATCGCTATCGATATCGAGTTCGGCGTCTCGTGTAAATTTGATCGCGTAAGCTTTATATTTAATAAAACCCAGCACTGCAAAAATATCATCGAGACAATATCTAATTACGTCATCGATATACATAACGTAATAATGTTTATCTTGTCCTTGAGGCAGCACGATGAATCTAGGTAAATGTTCTGTCGGAATTTCAATTAACGCAAGATTCTCAGCAGCCGGATTTGTTTTGTGTGTTAGATCAATTACCATGTATGTCGAGTTATCGTGCAAGTTAGAGAAGTTACGGAATCTATCGAGCATTATAGGAAACAAATATTGACGTACCGTTTCCTTGAAATATTGACGTACAAAAATTCCTTGCTCTTCGTTTAGTTTCGTTTCGTCGGTAATATAAATATTATCTTTTGCCAGCTCAACACATATATTATTGTAGATTTCGTCAGCTTTATGCCTTTGAGCAACTGTCCGTTTATGAATTTCTTTTAGAATTTTTACCGGATCATAATCTAAATTTAATCTATCGACGGCATCGCTAAAATTTACTATCCGTTTTAACATTGCGACTCGGACACGATAAAATTCATCAAGATTATTCGAGAAAATTCCCAAAAACGTGAGCCGTTCCAGCAATGGAACCGTTGAATCGTCAGCTTCAAGAAGTACCCGCTCGTTGAAATTCAACCAACTCAATTCACGATTAATATGTAAAACATTTTTTTTACAGGATTTCATTTTGTATTGAGATGTTTATTAATGATTTAGAAATTGAAATTTTGATAACTATCTATGAAACTTTATAATATGTACTCATCACATTTGAAAATTGATTTTTCGTTACAATAAATAAAATCGAAATATAGTGACGCAATGCTTTGTATCTCTACAGAAACTCAAAATGAGTGCAGTTTGAAAATATATGGAATTCTTATAAAAACCTCACATAAAAATTTATTACTGGAAGGAACGCTGTCATCTCGATTGTATCTGAAAACTTGATATTGCATTGCCGGCGGGACATCTTGCGTTCCTCCTGAAATTCGTTTTAGAAATTCTTTTACGATTGATTATTTTCCTGCTGCTGCGGCTTCTTTTCTTTCTTTTATTATGATTTCTTGAATTGAGCTTGGCACCTTTTTATATTTTAGAAATTCCATCGAAAACGTACCTTGACCTTGTGTCATACTTCTTAAAGTTGTTGAATATCCGAATGTTTCAGCAAGCGGTATTTCACCTTCGATTCTTGTTGTTGCGCCAACAGTTTCTGTAACATTTATTATTCCTCGTCTTGAATTTAGGTCTCCTACTACATTACCTTGAAATTGACTTGGACATTCTATTTCCATTTTCATTACAGGTTCAAGCAAAGTAGGTTTCATTCTTGGAAAAGTTTCTCTCAATGCTGTTTGTGCACAAATTCTGAACGCCAAATCCGAACTATCAACAGAGTGAAACGAACCGTCATCAACTAAAATACTCAAACCTACGACAGGAAAACCTGCAACCGGTCCTTTCTCTAAAGAGCTGCGAAATCCTTTTTCTATCGCTGGAATATAATTTGTTGGAATTGTCCCTCCGACAATTTTTTCCTCGAATATAAAGGTTTCTGTTGTTTCTGTGTCTTCCGGTATCGGCGACATTTTACCAACAATATGAGCATATTGACCGCTTCCCCCTGACTGCTTTTTGTGCTTAATATCAAACTCGGCCGCAGCAGTCGGAGCTTCACGATAATTCACTTTCGGCGGCGAGGTTTCAACTTCAACTTTATACTCACGTTTTATTCGTTCAACATAAACGTCTAAATGTAATTCGCCCATACCTGCCATTAGTGTTTCGCCGCTTTCAGGGTCAGTTGAGATAGATAATGTCGGGTCTTCTTTGCGGAATCGATATAATGCTTTGCTTAATCTGTCGGCATCTTTTGTTGCTTTCGCTTTTATTGCAATTCGAATTACCGGTTCCGGGACATACATTGATTCAAGCGTACAATAATCTTTTTCCGAAGCGAATGTATCTCCGCTTGAACAATCGATTCCTATTACCGCAACAATATCACCGGCACCGGCAGATTCAATTTCTTCACGGCTGTTAGCGTGCATTCTAAAAATACGGCTAATTCGCTCCTTGTTGCCCGACCGCTGATTATAATACGTCTCGCCTTTTTTTATTGTACCCTGATAAATACGCATAAATGTCAATGTACCATACGGGTCTTCAACTATCTTAAATGCCATCGCAACAGATACAGCGTCCAAGTTAGGTTTGAGAAGTAATTTGTTATCAACGTTGTCAATTATTTTATCGTGTCCGTTTAGCCACGCATAGTTATCACAGTCTAGGGGTGACGGAAGATACGATACGATTGCATCTATCAAAGGTTGAACTCCTTTGTTTTTATAAGCTGTCGCAAGAAAAACCGGAGTAAGCTGACGAGACCAAACCGCAAGACGAATAACGCTGTGAATTAACTCTATCGGCGGTTCTTTTTCTTCGAGAAGTAATTCCATCATTTCGTCGCTGAACATTGCAAGCGATTCGAGTAAACTGCGTCGAGCTGTATCTGTATCTTTGACCAAGTCAGATGGAATTTCATCACGCCGTATTTTTTCGCCTTGTTCACCTTCAAAGTAGATTGCGTGACGTTCAACCAAGTCGATAACGCCGCAGAAATCTGATTCTTTTCCGATAGGCAGTTGTAACAGTACCGCACCGCATGCAAGTTTTTCGTTGAGTTGTTCTACAACACGATAAGGGTCGGCACCGACACGATCCATTTTGTTGACGAGTGCGAGACGCGGTACTTCGTAGCGTTTCATCTGGCGGTCAATTGTAATTGACTGCGCTTGTACTCCGCCGACAGAACACAAAACAAGAATTGCCCCGTCAAGTACGCGCAGGCTGCGTTCTACTTCAACTGTAAAATCAACGTGTCCGGGAGTATCGATCAAGTTGATAAAATTACCGTTCCATTCGACAGTAGTAGCGGCACTTGTGATTGTTATTCCGCGTTCTTGTTCGAGTTCCATGTGATCCATTGTTGCGCTGCCGTCGTGTACTTCGCCAATCTTGTAGGACTTACCCGTGTAAAAAAGAATTCGTTCACTGAGTGTCGTCTTACCCGAATCTATATGAGCTGAAATTCCAATATTTCTAAGATTTTTTATATTAAGCATTTTAATTATTTACAATCGAAAATTTATTTGTTTGTTTATTTGTTATTTTATTTGTTATTTATATTTTATTTGTTATTTTGCGGTGAAATTTTTTTAATAACATGCAGAGACACAATGCCTTGTGTCTTTATGTTACGGAATAAGCGTAAACGTAATATTTCGCTGAAATATTACTATATATAACGTACATTTATAATGTAGATTTCGGCAACATAAGCGAAGTGTTAAATGTAATTAAGTCGATTAAGCGAATCAATTCAAGTGAGTGTAGTTTATACGTATTGTACTATGAATTTCGGTGATATAAGGGTTATTTATTGAGCAGCATTAAAAGCATTACAAAGCATCAAAAAACCTGTTTTCCGATTTAGGTAAACAGGCGGCTCGAAACCGAAATTTAAAGTGAGAGCAGTTTGAAATACCGACAGCGTAACGATTCAGAAAACATGACTAATAACTGATACAAAAAACAAGTCAAGATTGTACTCAAATTTATTTATTGTACAAGCAGGGGGGTAATTATTTACTTGATTGCCGGCTTTATTTATTTTGTGAATATATCAGAATTTCAACAGAATAATTTATTTTTTTCGGTAACGCGGCCGTCTCGACCGCATATTTATGCGTTTTTTGTACAAAAAAATTGCAGGCGAGACGCCTGCGTTCCTCCTAATATTAGTTTTTAGTAATTCACTTAAATTTAAAATCTAAAATTACAAAATCTGATTTCTCTGTGTTCTCTGTGTCCTCTGTGGTTAATAAAAAAAATATT
>JAITKS010000184.1 GCA_031278315.1 Planctomycetaceae bacterium
GCGTTGATCCGTAAGCTAAAGCATACGGTTAATAAAGTGTCGTCCCTGCGGGACTTCTTGATTATTAACTCCTTCTGAAAAAATTTCACCGATATATTATGTTTATACCGTAACGCAGAAACACAAAGCATGGTGTCTCTACATAGCACAATTTTATTTTTTGTAACGAAAAATAAAAAACGAATTTTAAAGTGTAATTGGTATATTTAAAAGTTAATCTAATCTTAAAATAGATTTAATTTAATCTTAATATAATCTTTATATTTATTTAACATTCTGTATTTATAATTACCGCCCGTTAGAACTCATTGATTCATTGTTTACACAGTATTCACACTGAAATAAAGGATAAAACTTGAGATATTAGGTTGCGCCCTTTTATGATTGATAAGTCTGCAAATGACATTGAAATTTTAAGAGAAACTATTTCATTGACACAAATTCAGTGAGTTAATTCACAATAAATTTAACTACATTTTATAAAAAAACAGTTTTTGTGCAAGTTAATTTTAGTTGCAGAATTAGTCGTTTATTGCGGTGTTAATTTTTTCACCTATCAAAAAGAAAAAAATTACGATGTCAATAATTTCTATATACGTATCGTATTATGAATTTCAGTGATACGAAAACGTAAAAGTCTGCTGCTTTCCGATAAATAAGCTGATAAATCCGACTAAAAAATTAAAGTGAAAGCAGTTTAAAACTGTCAAACCATTTACTTGAAAGGATAATGAAATGAAAAAAACAAATTACAATTCAGAGTTGTTGATTACTGAAATCAATTCAAATATCATCGGTGTTGCGGCAAATATTAAAAGTGTCAATATTAATTTAGACAAACAGAAGAAAGACTATCTGTCTGAAAATGCCGGCTTCAATCTGACTTTTCGTAACGATAAATTTCCGATGAATTCTCCCAAGCAGCCCTCGCTTTTTCGATATGCTTTTACACTTATTGAACTATTAGTTGTGATTGCAATTATCGGCGTATTGATAGCTCTTTTGTTACCTGCGGTTCAAGCGGCTCGTGAAATGGCAAGACGTATGCAATGCCAAAACAACATTCGGCAGCAAGCTATTGCTTTACACGGTTACCACGACACGAACCAAAGTTTACCTCCTGGAGTTGACGCTTACGGTTTCGCATGGAGCGGCCGTATTCTACCTTATATTGAGCAAACAGCATTATATGCAACTTTGGTTTTAGAAACCGAAACCGGCGACACATCTGTGTACTCCGCAGGTATAGGAAATTGGAACCAAAGTTCTGCCGGTAATTACAATCCGAGTCAACAAGGACCAAACGCTCAAGCTTGTGCGGCATTGATTAGTTCTTATCTTTGTCCTTCATTTCCACACGAAAGACAAATAAACAATGAAAACATTATTGATCGTGTTCAGGGAAGTTATATTGCAAGCAGCGGTTCATGGTCGGCAACAGATACTTATTCGCATCTTACCGCTATCGGATTGACTTATACCGCAGACCAGTGTATTTCACACCAACACAATCGTCAAAACGGGTTAATTTTCAAGCGTAGTAAAGTCAAATTTTCTGGTATCGATAACGGGCTGTCTAATACAATTGTCATAGGCGAAGTTGCGGGAGATGTTAATTTCGGAAACAACGGTAATGCAAATGATCACTGGTATATCGGTTCACCGCAAGCAGACCCCAATGGAGCAGGAAATCCAGCAACTCCGCCAACCTCAACAAGCGGAGGCGAATTTTCAGAATTATTTGGTTCCGGTTACACAATAGTAAATACCAGATGGAAAAATCCTACATACGATATGAGACTAATGCAGCTTTGCTTTGGAAGTTACCATCCAAACGGAGCCGGATTCGTACGAATGGACGGCTCCGCATTTTTTATGAATGATTCCATTGATCTTGACGCCTACCGCAAACAATTTTCACGCGGCTCAAAATTTTGATTCGAATGTATCAAATTAGACAGCAGTAAATTGGTAAATTCAATTGCAAACTGTTCAATTTATAACGTAACAAAAACTTTTAACAAAAACTTTTTACAAAAAATTAAACATGAAAATTAATATTACAAAAATAATTTTAGCTGTTATTTTTTCGCTTTTTACGATCTGTAATCTTGTCGGCTGCGGGTCTGAATTAAGTAGAAAATATGCGGAACTTAATCTCGCAACAGTAACAGGAATAATTACATTTGACGGACGTCCGCTCGAAAATGCACAGATTCAATTTGTACAGAATGACGGCTTTTTCTCATACGGTGTTACAGACTCAAATGGACATTACCAAATGCAATTCGACTCCAAACATAAAGGAGTAAAAGCAGGAAAGCATACCGTGAAAATATGGATGACGATGTCAGGTCCAGGATTCGAACAACTTTTACCCGATAACTTCAAGAAAAATGATAATGAAATTATTCCAATACAATACAACCATGATTCAATTTTATCTGCAGACGTTGAGGCAGGTAAAACACAATCTTTCGATTTCGACCTGAAATCAGGCGGAAAAACAAAAAAAGCTATATCACCTGAAGGCGATGTTGAAAATACAGAATGAAATAAATAAAACAGAAATAATAGTAAAAAATACTTCTAAAATTAAATTTTAGAAAGTTATAAAGTATGAGGCACAGATTACAGCATAAATGTCAGTAAGAATGTAAAGTTTAACAATAAACGTAACGAAAAAAGCGTTACATAAAAAAATGAAAATAAATTTGAAATTTAGTGTCAATGTGAATGTAAACAAGCAGCGTCAAGGTTTTACACTTGTCGAGCTTCTAGTTGTGACGGCAATAATTGCCGTATTAATTGCAATACTTCTGCCGGCAATACAAGCGGCACGTGAAGCTGCAAACCGGTTACAATGTCAAAATAATCTGCGGCAGCAATCGTTAGCGATGCAAAATCATCACGATACTCAAGGAACGTTGCCGTCTGGATGGGCAAATCTGGGATTTGTTTGGAGCGGCGCTATCTTGCCGTACATCGAGCAACAAGCATTATATGAAACATTAGTGCTAGCAGACACAGGCAGTACCGCCGCACCTTTCACTTATGGAATTGGAAATTGGAATATGACGGAAGCAATATGGAATGTTGCAGGAAATAGAGAACTTTGTACAGGACCGAATGCAAAAGCTTGCGCGGTGATTATTCCGGCTTATATTTGTCCGAATTTTCCGCACGATATTCAAATTGACAATGAACGGATACTTCGGCGATGCCAGATGAGTTATCTTGGAAGTTCAGGATCGTGGTCGGCGGTAGATACAAGAGGACATTTTGGAAACACATGGGTTGATGGTACAACGGTAAATTATGTTAAAGATCATTCTATCGCACAAAGTCATAAGCGGCAGAATGGTTTATTATTCGGTTTCAGCCAAATAAATTTTGACGGAATTGAGAAAGGACTTTCAAATGTTATTATTATTGGCGAAGCTCCGACGGATTCTTCTTTCGGCAATAATGGTGCCGCCTGTGATCATTGGTATATCGGTACTCCGTCAAGTGACGGGTTTAATAGTTTCATTAGAGCAACTACTTCTACTAGACTAAACGCATCTGAACAAAACGAAGAATATGGAAACGGAGGCAGCGAATTTTCGGAAGTATGCGGTTCAGGATATACAACTCTAAACCGAAGTTCCGGATGAAATGGTCTTATTTTTTGTTTTAAGTTTATATTTATTCAGGAGATATGTCAGATTTTGGCTTGAAAAGTGTAGCCATGTAAAAATATTTTTTACCCTATTGACAAATATTGATAATGAGTCATAATAGAGCCATGCACGTTGCCAAAATTCCTAATCGTAATTCTGCTCCGACCTACCTCC
>JAITKS010000125.1 GCA_031278315.1 Planctomycetaceae bacterium
ACAAAAACCAAAATACCCTTATCAAATACCTCGTTATTTGAAAAACGGACATCTTGATGTAGATTTCCTAATGCGTGATTTTCAACAATTCTGGCGAGTAAATTCCGGCACTTATATTAAGCAATGCGCCTATACAGAGGCGGCACCGCATTTGGTTTTGATGGCGTTCTTGCAACGAGTCATTAATGGCGGCGGACGAGTCTCTCGCGAGATGGCGGCAGGTTCGGGACGGCTTGATCTTTTATTAGAATATAACGACAAAAAATATCCGATAGAACTCAAGATTCGCCGCAGTGAACAATATATCGAAAAAGGTCTTAAACAAATCGCCCGTTATATGGACATTCATAATTGCAAAGAAGGATGGCTCGCCGTTTTCGACAAACGAAAAACAATAGATTGGGATGATAAAATTTACACAAAAAAGAAAAAAATAAACGGCAAAACTATTACAATTGTCGGATTGTAGGATTGTAAACATGTTTTGTAATATATTAGTGAAATAATTTATTGTTGCCGAAAAGGGTTGTCTTGTTTGTATCTTTAGTTTTGTTATTTTGTGTGTTTTGTGATCTTAAAAAACAAAACGTTCTATTGAATAATTATGTTTTGTTTTAATTTTGGAATTGTTTCTTGTCGGTAAAAATTTTTTTTGAGTTTACTTAAAAGTGTAAAATTCTTTTTATTATTTTTTTTTCGTTATTATTAATTTTTTGTGCATTGGAATTTTGAAAAAAATGGAAAAAAAATCTGCGTGTCCAATTTTATGATTCATAATTTGACATTCCATGTATGCGGTTACTTTTTTTTAGTGATTGTTTATTTTTTGGAAATTGTTTTTTGTTGAATGAATGTCCGGTCCCCCCCTTTACCTTTGGGGTATTCATTCGATTTTATGGAAATATGAGTTTGTAAGAAAGGATGTACGAAAATGACCGGACTCTATGTAGCGTCTAATCCGACTTCGTTGTCGGCTCAGTTTAATCTTGTCAAGAATATGGGTGCATTGGCAACAACGCTTGAGCGTTTAAGTACCGGACTGCGTATAAACTCCGGTAAGGACGATCCGGCTGGTTTAATTGCTAGTGAAACATTGAAATCTGAAATAACAGCAACATCAAAAGCTATTACTAATACTCAGCGTGCTATTAGTATGATTTCAACAGCAGACAGCGCACTAGGACAAGTTGGAAGTTTATTAAATGACATTAAAGGACTAGTAGTTGAGGCGTCGAGTGCTGGAACTATGAGTGCGGATATGATCGCAGCGAATCAGATGCAAATAAACGCTGCTATCGACGCTATCGATAGAATCGCAAAACAGACTACCTATAACGGACAAAAAATTCTTGACGGTTCAATGGATTTCAGAACGTCGAGTACAGCTGAAGTTTCTGATCCGAATAATATCGGCATATCGAATTTGAAAATTACTAATGCTAATTTTGGAACGAGGCAAAAAATTGATGTCAATGTCGAGGTTCAGCAAGAAGCGGTGAGAGCAAGATTGTTATATTATGGTTCGGGTGTAAGTTCAGCGACTTCTTTTGACGTTACAGGCAGCGGCGGGACGCAATCGTTTAATTTCGGTGCTGGTGTATCTATTAGCGACATTGCAAAAGAAGTAAACAGTTATTCAGATTCTACAGGTGTAACTGCTTATGTAGAAGGATTAGCATCAAGGGGAACGATTACGCTTTCAAGTGTCGGGGCGAATAATGACATTGTTATTACTGCCAATGAAGTTGGATTTGCAGCGGGGGATTATACTTTTGAAATAGTCGAAGGTGAAGTAAACGACGCTCAAATTGTTTCGGC
This sequence comes from Planctomycetaceae bacterium, assembly GCA_031278315.1. Lineage (GTDB taxonomy): Bacteria > Planctomycetota > Planctomycetia > Pirellulales > Thermoguttaceae > WRKP01. The sequence continues at coordinate 1,819 of JAITKS010000125.1, forward strand.
TCCCAATGCAGAACGGCCGGGATTAGTAAGAATTACTGTACAGAAATCTTATAGCCGTGAATATACGAATTTCGTTGACATGTTTAATATCAACATTGATACTGAAGGTCCGTATGCAAACACATCGGTTTCGATAAGGCAGGGAACTCATAACAGTGCGGTATTAAATCGGGAATCGCGAAATGCAACAGGCGTAACAAAAGACGGTATAAAAACTGTTCAGCTAACTGATGCCGGAGATGGATATATATCAGATGCTAACGGTTGGACTTTCGTAATGGTTGACGCAACCGACGAAAGAGCTGGAACATTTGATGATACTGGAAAATATGCTTACGTTACTGTAGGTGCAACATCGGCAGATACACAAACCAATTTAACAGCAGCAATTAGTCGTTTGACTGGTTCGGCAGTTACCCCCCCGGCTGCCGGACCAACTATTACAATCGGAGGAGGCGGAGGTCTAGTCGTAGGAGACAGTTTCACTTTAGACGGCGGTGCAGATGAAGGCGAGTTGACTATTACGTATAAAGAAGGTGCAACTGCCGCAGATATATTGAAATTGATCAACGCCAATACTGGTGTTACGGCGACTCTGCTGCCCGGTGTTGACGCAAATGCGCTAATAAAGAACTTGCCGCAAGTTCCAACAAGATTAGAAGGAACAAATGCAAAATTAAGCTCGTTATCTTCAAATGTTACGGCTGCAGAAGTTGTTGAGTTGTTTAATTCAAAACTAGGATACATGTTTACGGCTGTCGTAAAATCGGGCGATACGGGAACAGGATTTGTTACCTTCTCCGACGCCTCTGTAGCATACGGCGATCTAAACTTAGATAACGCTTTAAGATTTTCCGGATTAGACAGCGGACCAATCGTAAGATTGACAACTACTGACGAAAATGGAAATACAATTAAAAATCAGCAACTAGGTTTCATCTTACGAAATCCAACTGAAAGCGAAATCGCAAAGGGAATACACACAAAAATTTTAGAAATTAAACTCGCTACTGATTCAAGCGGAAATTCTATTACTACTGCACAAGACATCGTGAATTTATTAAATTCAGCAACTGCCGCACAAACAGGAGGAATAAGTGCATCGCTCATACTGCCAAGCGGAGTCGATCCAAACAACAGAGTATGGACTACTGACTCTTGCGGAAATGTTACTATTCTGGAAGATTGCGAAAGCTCTTTCGGAAAGGGAATCGTACAACCAACCGGTGTACCAGGAACGTGCGAAGTTCAAGAAAATGATCTCGTACTACTAGGAGCAAACGAACAATTCGTAGATACAAACGCTACCGCATACATAAAAAATTCCGCACCAACTACTCTAGTCGTTG
>JAITKS010000202.1 GCA_031278315.1 Planctomycetaceae bacterium
GCAATATTTTTTAATAAATACAACTTGTTTTTGAGTCAAAAAATTGTCTATGTTTTCGCCCTGCAAGGGCAATTTAAGTTTAAAACGAATACCGAAATTTAAAGTGTGAAAAGTATATATTACTCTGTTTTTTACATCGGAATAAAGACGCCTGCTTGTCTGAATTTCAAAGCGTGATATACTTTTAACCTGCTTTTGCTTTAATTTTCAGTTCGAGTTGTCCGGAGTCTTTCTAAAAATAATTTTTCATAAAAAGTTTTTTAGAAATTCCCTTATTTAATTTTTGTTTATTTAAAGCTATTCACACTCGAATTGCCGTTTTATTTTATGTCTGCTTATCTATTCAGAGAGCAGGTTTTTTACGCTTTCGTATTTCCGAAATTGATAATACGAGTTGTATAAATTAAGGGGATGTCTGAACCAAATTTACATATTTCCAGTCCTGATTCAATACAAGGACAAATTACAGATAACTTGCCATACCGGAAACGCGGAGTTCCAGAAGGTCTTTGGGTTCGCTGTCCCGGCTGCCACGCTACAATTTTCCGGAAAGAAGCAGAACGGCGAATGAATATCTGCCCCGAATGCGATTGCCATTGGTATGTTTCCGCTAAACAACGTATCAATCAAGTATTCGACGAAGGAACATTCGAAGAATGGTTCCCCGAACTCCTCCCCTGCGATCCACTCAACTTTGTTGATCGTAAACCTTACCCCGACCGAATTCGCGAAGATCAAACATTGACAGGCCTCGACGAAGCAGCAGTAGTCGGCGTAGGACGAGTTCGCGCTAGACGAATCGCATTCGGTGTAACAGATTCACACTTTATCATGGGCAGCATGGGATCAGTCGTAGGTGAAAAATTAACTCGAACCACAGAACGCGCAACAGAAGAAAAATTACCTCTAGTAATTATTTCAGGCAGCGGAGGAGGCGCAAGAATGCACGAAGGAATTTTATCATTGATGCAAATGGCAAAAGTATCTGCCGCTCTAGCAAGATTTCATAAAGCCGGCGGCTTGTTCATTTCGGTTTTGACAAATCCAACAATGGGAGGCGTCGCCGCAAGTTTCGCTTCGCTAGGTGATTTAATTTTTGCTGAACCTAAAGCTCTTATCGGATTCGCTGGACCAAGAACAATAAAAGCAACCCTACGAATCGAATTGCCAAAAGGATTTCAAACAAGTGAATTTCTACTCGAACACGGATACATCGATAGAGTTGTACATCGAACCGACCTAAATAGCGAAATCGCAAGAACAATAGACTACTGCGGAAAATAATCACCTACATAACTAGTCAATAATAATAATTGTAATATACCAATTACACTTTAAGATTTGTTTTTTAGTAATATATCAGTGGAATATTTTTTTTATTAACCACAGAGGACACAGAGAACACAGAGAAATCAGATTTTGTAATTTTAGATTTTAGATTTTAAATTAAAGTGAATTACTAAAAAATATTTTAGCAGGGAACGCAGGCGTCCCGCCTGCATCTTTTTTGTACAAAAAACGCCTAAAGATGCGGTCGAGACGACCGCGTTCCCGCAAAAAAATAAATTATTCCACTGATATATTACAATTATTCTAATTATTTCGATTTTTCCGATTTTTTCGATTATTCCGATTTTTTTTATTAATCACAGAGAACACAACGAACAGAACGAATTTGTAATATACCGGTAAATATTTTTCAGCTGCTCTCACCTGAAACAATTTCTACAAACTCATGTAAAAATTTATTTTTAGAAAGAATGCGATCATCTCGATTTTATATTTATGCGTTTTTCATTTATACTCAACTTGCTCTGTTGTTCAGACGATAAATTTACGATCTGGTTTTTTGAAGCTGCCTACTAATATATTCCTCTTTTTTTGATAAAATCGTTACAATCGGCATCTGAAATTATTACGCTTTGTCTTAATATCAAAAAAACCGATTTTAATTTAAGTACATTTTTTTTTACGCCGAAAGTTACCGAAAGCGTATGGTATAATTTCATACTAAGAAATTAAAAGAATAAACTATAGTAATGTACGTAAATCGGTAACTGCCGAAATTTCACATTCGAGATACAATTTTTTGGATAAAATAAAACCGTAACCATGCGTCAGTAGATTTAACGTAATGTTGCGTCAACATATCGTTAATCTGTACCGTTTAACATCGGCGCATTCAATCGTAAAAAAACTTTAACGGAGAATACAAAATGAAAGCTGTCACAAAAATTTTGAAACACTTTACACAAATCAGTAACTTTATCAGTTCACTGATTTTAATCGTTACCGTCTTAATGATTTCTACATCGTCCCTATTGGCAGACGACACTGAACTCGGCAGCATAAATATTGCTGATTCGAATAAGCCGAAATCCGAAATCTCAACCTCCGAATATGACTTTTATATTACACCCAATAATACCGGTTACATCGCTCTTGGATTACGTACCAAACCGATTCCAAGTCTTGCGTCACATGAAGTTGTATTTCTCGTTGATACATCTGCTAGTCAATCCGGTCAGATTCGAACCGATACAATCGATACACTCAAAGCGACAATAAATAATCTACCCGATAATTCACGTATCCAAATACTCGCAATGGATGTTGACACGACCGCTCTTACATCCGCCTTTGTTAGCAAAGATTCACCCGAACTCACCGGCGCACTCAAGAAATTACAACGCCGCGTACCTCTCGGCGCAACTGACCTAAAAAAAGGAATCGAAAACGCACGAAATATTTTCAATAATAATACATCTGATAATACGTCATCAGCCAAGAAATCCGTTGTCTATTTTGGTGACGGACGAAGTATGGCTAAAAGCGTCGAAATTCCGGCATTCGCAGACGAAGTTAAAAATTATGTTGAACAGAAAATTCTTTTCAACGCTTGCACAATCAGTCCAGCTTCAGATTTTAGCTTTGTTACGTCATTTGCGAATCAAACCGGCGGTAATCTTGTCAATTTCAGCCTAAACGTGAAAAACTCTATCGATAACGCCCGTGAAACTGCTAACAAACAAAAACTCACAACTATCGACTTGCCTGATTTCGGAAATATTGCAGGTAAACAATTATCCGATTCAATAACCGCAACAGTCATTTGGGTAGATCAATCATCCTACTCTTTCCCCGACAGCTGGGAAATTTTCCCGACCAACATTCAACCAATCCGCAGCGACCGTGAAACAATAATTTTCGCTAAAACAGATGCTGCCGATTTGAAATCATTCGATTTCAAACTCAAAGGTCAAACTGCCGAGACAGATGACGAAATTAATTTATCGTGGCAGATTAAACCGAGTCAAAGTCAAATTTTGCCTAGCGGTAAAATAATTAAAACCGGTAAACAATTTCTTGCCGGATTAGTCGAAACAGCAACACGCGACGGCGGATTAACATTGCCAATCATTGACCGTGAATCATTAAACTCTTTCAATAACGCTTTTATCGAAAATATCGACGCACAACTCGAAAAAGCCAAAATATCTCTCGAAACCGGTAATCCTAAACAAGCAACACCAATACTCGAAAACGTACTGAAACTCGATCCGAGTAATAAAATCGCTGTACGTTACCTCGAAGTTGCACGGCACGATGAATCCACAAATACCGTAACTTTCGCCGGAGATTCCGATCCTGTCGCCATTCTCAACGGTAATAATAACAGTAATAACAATACAAACAGTAACAACAATACAAACAGTAACAACAGTAACTCGGCTAATTCAACTGATAATATAAATTTGCCGGCTATGGTCGATACTTCAATTATTGAAAGGTCTATTACTGCACAAAAAATTCAAAACGAAGTAAGTGCTGCAATAAATAAAGCAGCAAAAACTATGTATCTCGATCCAGTCGGAACAGAACAAAATTTACGCTTAATGCTTACAACAGTACGCGAAAATACAACTCTTGATCCAAATCATAGAAATATGCTAGTCGATAGACTCGGTAATGTGCTGAAACAAACCCTCAACGAACAATACTACGACACAATAAGAAACGCACAATTACACGAAACACAATACGTTCAACAACTCAGAGCCGAAAATATCAGCAGTATCGAAGAAGCAGACGCACGGGCAATACAAATTTTTAACCGTTTCAACGCCCTGATGAATTCAGATGAATACAGAACAGCAACAACAGTCGCCGAACAAGCAATGAAATTATTGCCGGAAGCTACCGCACCAATAACCGCTCATCGGCTTGCAATGATGACTTCATACATCATGGAATACAACGATTTAAGACACAAAAGACATACCGGATTTATCGAATCATACATGGTACTTGAACGGTCATTTGTTCCGATTCCCGAAGAACCGCCGATTACATACATTGATCCTGAACTATGGCTCATTCTTAAAGAACGCCGTAAAAAACGGTATGAAGTATCCGACCTCAAAGAAGTCTCTCCAGCAGAACAACGATTACGAGACGCTCTCGATAAATCAATTGATATAACCGTCGGAACAAGCGAAGCAGATAACACTCTTGCGTCGCTAATCGAGCAAATCAAAAGACAGACAGATGAAAAACTAAATATAAGAATCGATCCGAAATTGGTAGATCAAGGTATATCAAGCGGTATTCCAATCGCAACGGAACCGGTAAGTTATCAAGGTGTAAAATGTCGAAATATACTAAAGTCACTTTTAGGCGGTATTGCCGGAGCTGATGTTTCGTTTTGTATCGATAACGAAGTCTTATTAATTACAGATGCTCTCAATGCGAAAAAACGTATGACGTCTAAAGTCTATCCAATTGGCGACCTTGCGGTTAGTCCAGCACCTATTGGCGGTATGGGAATGGGCATGGGAATGGGTATGGGTATGGGAATGGGCGGCTACGGCGGAATGAGCGGCGGTTACGGCGGAATGGGCGGTTATGGAATGAGCGGCGGTTACGGCGGTATGAGCGGCGGTTACGGCGGTTACGGCGGTATGAGCGGCGGATACGGCGGAATGGGCGGAATGGGCGGTTATGGAATGGGCGGTATGTATTCTGTTCCGGTAGAAAATATTAAACGTCCGATTAAAGGTAATAATAATTCTGCTGAAGTTAAAGAGAAGAGTCCAATTTCCGTTACGAAAAATCCGCTTGATGTGAATGCTGTTTCAAAATCGAATCGGAGAGCGGTTGAAGTTAATAGCGGTAATTCGTCTTCATCATCATCTTCTTCTTCAGTTCAGTCGGGCATGTCAAAACAGCCTAGAATTGTTACGGAAAAAGGTTGGAATAAATCGGATAATAGTTTATCAATTTCGATTTCAAAAAGAGGAATGGAAACCGTTAAGGGAGCAAAGTCGGCAAAAAATATTGAAAATTTTTGGGAAACTTTTTTTTCAAATAATAAAGTCGATGAAAAGTATATTCGTGAAATTATCGATATTTTCAAAAATGATTTGAGTCCATACAATCCGAAAGAAAAACGAGTGAAAGCAGCTGAACAACTTGTTTGTTTGATCGAGTCGGCATTACTTGCGGACAATTTGTATCCTTGGATGTACGAGGTATTAGCGTTGTCTCTTTATACTAAAGGCGCACCGAAGTCAGAGCTTGAACGTGCGGTATTATCGGCAGCGGATTTTTGTAACGATAATGAAGACTTAATGAATATTGCAATGTTTATGCAAACGATAGGTTTAATGGATCGTGCGTTTATATTATTCTGGCAGGCGTTGGAATCGGCACCGCCTCAAATTGAATATTATGCGGCAGCGTTTCGATTAGCGGAGAACATGTATTCACGAGATCACAAAGATTTAACGGAGCAGCAAATTATAGGTAGTGAAAAGGCTCTTTGTCTTGCGTCGCTTGCAATAATTTCGATGGAATGGGACAGCTTGAATGCTCAAAAAGTAATTCAACGAGCTAATGACGCAATGGATATGTTACATGCGAAAATGGAAAAAGAAGGACGTTTCACGGATGCGAATTTTCTTGCCAATAATATCAAAGAAGCGAGATTACGAGATTGTGTCGTTACTGTTGAATGGACTGGTAATGCCGGAGTGAGTCTTGCTGTTATTGAGCCGACTGGAAGTTGTTGTTGGTTTTTGAATCCGCGTACACTTGCGGGCGGAACGTTGAAATCAATTATGTTGAATGGGGATGGAATATCATCAGCGAAATCGAGTAAGAAACAGGTGTCGTATATTTGTCCGCGTGGTTTTAATGGAACTTATCAAGTTGTAATTCACAAGGATTGGGGCAAGTTAGCAAATGGAATTGTGAATGTTAAAGTTGACACGGCAACTGTTGTAGGCAATTCTTTTGTAAGCAAAAATGAAAAACTCAAACAGATAGACAAACAGACAGACAATGCCGATTCTAGTATTTCAAAAATTCATGATATACAAACTGATTCCGTAAAAGGTGACGTAACAGGAGAGAGTATTGTAGGCAATTCGATTGATCTTTCAGATTCGTTTTCGGGCAATAAGGGAAAGTTTAGAGCTTATCCGGTTAGGGATGGTAATAGCGGCGTTATAGTAACGTTTGATTTAAACGAAGGACGGCGATTAGAGAATATCGAACAAGTAAAACTTGATGTTGCGGAGATTCGTGCGAGTGTAGCAAGAAAAGCGTTGACTCAATTTAATATTTTACGGAGACTAAAAAATGATGCTGTTTTAGCGCAGGTTACATCTAACACGGGAGTAGGTTATTTAGTTGATGATTCTAATTCAGACACGGGGGCGGTTACTATATTAAACAAGGGGCGCAGCAGCAACAGTAATAGTAGTAGAGTTGGTAATTCAAGCGGGCAATTATTTGGTACTGCCAATAGATATATTCCGTTTTTTGGTCAGAGTGTGATTGGATATCAGCCGTCTATTACGATGTTACAGGAAGGCACGCAATTGATGTCTAATGCTGTTATATCGGCGGATCGTTGTTATGTAAGATTATCACCTTCGCCGACTTTTTCTGATATTAGAGAGGTTTTCAAGTACAACATGGCGGATGGGGGCAGCGGAAGTACAACGAATACGGGAACGAATACGGGAACGAATTTAAACAACAATTCTAATTACAATAATTCTTATAATTCCAACAGTAGTTACGGAAACAGTTATGGAAATAGTTACGGAAGCAGTTATGGAGGAGGTTATGGAGGAGGTTACGGAAGCAGTTATGGAGGTGGTTACGGAGGCAGCAGTTACGGAGGAGGAGGATATTATTGAAAACGGCTATACAAACATCGCATTATGAATTTCGGCGGCAACATATTATTCTCACTTGAAATTTCATTTTTCGTTACAAAAAATAAAACCGAAATGTAAAGACACGATGCCTTGTGTCTCTATGATACAGAATAAACTAATTTATAAGAGACATTACAGAATTTTTCGTTTTTAGAGTTTGTCTTTTGTATTTTGACAAATGTTATGAACTAGAGAGTCGAAATTGAAATTGGGGCAGGTAGGAATCGAACCCACGACCCGGGGATTATGAGTCCCCTGCTCTAACCAACTGAGCTACTACCCCAAAAATTTTGATAATTTTATTTATTCATTTACGTTTTAACATTGAAAGTCTTATTGTTTTTGTTGCTTCGGCTTTTTTCTTTTCTGTACGTTTATCGAATTCTTGTTTTCCTTTGCATAATCCCATTAAAACTTTAGCTTTTCCTCTTTTAAAGTACATCCGTAATGGAATAAGAGTTAAACCTTTTTCATAAGCCCGCATTGCAAATTTTGTAATTTCGCGGGAATGCAATAATAATTTTCGTTCTCGTTTCGGTTTATGGTTGAATCTATTAGCTTCTACATACTCTGGAATATCACAACCAACGAGCCAAACTTCGCCGTGTTTTACTTTACCATAAGAATCTGCCAAACTCGCTGTACCATTTCTTAAACTCTTGACCTCACTACCAACAAGCAAAATACCGCATTCAAGCGTATCTAAAACCGAATATTCATGACGCGCCCGGCGATTTTCTGATATCACTCGTTCATTAGATTCTTTTGATTCTTGTTTAGTTTTCTTCTTTGATTTAACCATAAGGGCAAGTATGTTACCTAACTTTCATATTAATACAAGTCCCCCCCTCAATAAAATAAAAAAACTTTCCCAGTGTTCAGAGGAAAGTTGTTATAAATAAATTGCAATATATCAGGGAATTTTTTATTGGTCTCGTAATATACTATTCATACTTGAAAATTCGGTATTTGTTTTAAACAAAACCAGCCCTGAAAGGGCGATCGGATTATAACCCGCCCCAGCGGGGCGGGTAAAATCCCCCAAAAACCTAAGC
>JAITKS010000235.1 GCA_031278315.1 Planctomycetaceae bacterium
AGGATTGATAGGATTGATAGGATTTTTAAATGATAAATTAAAAGAATCAAAATTTGAAACCATAGTGATTTGAATTTTAAAATCCGTACTAATTTCCGCATGCGAACCCACTAACCTGTAAATCCTGTAATCCTGTTTATCCTGTCAAAAAAAATATTCAACTGCCTATTTTGATTCAATTGAAACTGATTGTCCGGCTTATTGACAGCCGCCAAAATATCAATAAAATTATGCCCCTGCGTGTCAAAAAAGTACACAACTTTAGCGAAAATATCATTCAAAGCTAGAATATAAACGAGAGCCGGTTCAAAACTTATGATGCCTGTTATTTAGAAACTGAAATTACCATTATTGACTTTTGACGGCAATATGGCAAGAATTGGAAAAGAGCTTGGTATTACAATTTTAGGAGGATGAAATGTTGATATTTGATTATGCCGATTTTACACAAGACGCAACGAAAATTTTTGATGCCGCATTAACCAATGAAGTGATAGTAAATAATAAAGATGGGAATAGTTATAAAATACTTCCAATAAACGCTGAAAAACAAACTGGAAAATCGCCTCTTGAAGATATTCCATATATCGAGGCAAATATAACAACACAGGAAATTGTAGAGTTATTAAGAGAAAATAGGGCCGGGATATAAAAAATAAATATAAAAAGACTAATAACCGCACATAACAGGTCTGTATGCGATTCAGGGTCTAAAGACACTTCGGTCTCCGCGGTTGTCTCGGCCGCATTTTTAGTTTTGTCTTTTTGACAGGATTACAGGATTGATAGGATTTTTAAATGATAAATTAAAAGAATCAAAACTTGAAACCATAGTAATTTGAACTTTAAAATCCGTGCTAATCTCCGCATGCGAACTAACCACTAACCACTATCCTGTAAATCCTGTTTATCCTGTCAAAAAAAATATTCAACTGATATATTACAATTTTTTTTAATTCATTGTCTGTTCCAACAAGTGAGCTTAAAGTAGAGCTGCAACTTATTATGGTTCTACTGTTATTTACAAAAGATTCCGTTGAAACATTACATTACATTATTTTTTAGTTCTTACCAATTTATTTATTATGCAAGAATATTCAGGACATATTTGTCAACCTCCTGAAGGTTACATTGTGATAGTTGTTTCTCGATTTAATACATCGATAACGCAAAGATTACTCGACGGTGCGATTGCGAAATTACGTCAACACAATGTTCAAGAACAAGACATACGAGTCGTTTGGGTACCGGGTACTTATGAAATACCTTTTATTGCAAATCATTTTGCAGATGAGGATGACTGTTTAGCGGTTATATGTCTTGGTGCAGTTATTAAAGGAGAGACATCACATGATCAACATATAAATCGAGCTGTTAGTATGACATTGTGCGATATAGCGTTACGTTCTGAAACTCCGGTAATTTTCGGCGTGCTGACTTGTGATAATATCGAACAAGCAAACGCAAGAAGCGGAATTATTGAATCTGCTAAAGATAAATCTATCAATCCAGCTCCGGGCAACAAAGGTGCGGAAGCCGCTGAAGCCGCTTTAGAAATGATTGATCTGATAAATCAATTGAAAAATTCAGAAGAAAATTCTCCATCTGTTGGATTATTCGGTTTCATGAGAATTATGACAAATTTAGATGACAACACAAATAAATACTCTAGTAGAGAAAAAGGAAAAAAGGATGAATCTTTTTTAAATATACACGAATTGAATAATTATTATAACGATATTTATGATAAAGATTATAAAGATTATGAAAGCGGTAATGATGATATCGATATAAAAGATTTTCCTATTTCGCCGCTCATAAAACATACTAAAAAAACAGCGAAAAAAACTACAAAAAAAGCTGTTAAAAAACAAACTAAAAAGAAAAAGAAGTAAGGTCAAATATTTTCACGCCGTAATTTTTTTCGGCAGAGACGCAATTTTTTGTGTCTCTATTATCTTTGCGGAATTTCTAAAAAACTCACATAAAAATCTCACATAAAAATTTGGTAATAAGTCTATTACTTTGATTTGAACAACTGATTTGAATCAACGTAAATCTTAACTTTGTACGTATAATTTATACCCCCTTTGACAAAAAACAAATTATCTTTAGAATATTCCGCCATTGGTCACAAAAAGATCAATAAAAAATATTGTAGATATATCTTGTTATCTGTAGCTTTGTTATGGTTATAGATAGATTATCAAAAAGACAATATACGTATTGTACTATGACATTCGGCGATGTAATTCGGCGGTGCAAAAGTATATTTAGTGAAACCTGTTTTTCGATAGTTAAGCAGGCGGCTTGAATTGAAATTTCAAGTGAGAGCAGTTAAAAATATTTTACTGAAATATTTTACTGAAATATTTCAGTGAAATATTATAAAATTCTACCATTGCAGATTGAAATGAAAAAAGTTATTGGTTTATTTCTTTTATTGTATGTTTCATTATTTTTGTTTTTTCAGTTTGCCGTCAGAGTTGAGTCGGCAGAATCGGCAACTGAATCTAATTTGAAACTTGATGTTAATACATTCAAAATAATTTCTGAGTATAAAGAAAATGTCAGTGCGGTTGCGATTAGTCCTAGCGGTCGATTTGTAGTAACTAGTTCTTTGGATCGTTTTATGATTCTTTCTGACATTGATAGCGGTCAAGAGTTATGGAAAATCCAAATGCGGGGCGTTGTTTCTTCGCTTGCATTTACGCCGGACGGCAAGCAAATTCTAGTCGGCTGCCGTGATAAAAATTTGATAATTTATGATGCCGGTTCTGGTAAAGAATCTTCACGCTTTACTACTCCTACTCTCGCGCGGCCAATTACGGCAATTGAGATAAGTCCCAACGGAAAATATGCCGCCGCCGGATTAGATAACGGTGTTACAATAATATTTGAATTTGCAACAAAAAAAATTCACAAAGAATTAATCAAAGTGCATAATTCACAAATTCTGGACATAGCTTTTTCTAGTAAGAACGACAAAATTTTAACTGCTTCTCAAGACGCTTCCGTTTCGATTTGGTCTGTCAACGACGGCAAGCGGCTGTATTCTTTTAAGGGACATCGGGGACCAGTTAAATCTGTATCGTTTGATTATCGTAACGAAAATATAATTTCGAGTTCAACAGATAGAAGTATTATAGTTTGGAAATCTACAGTGAATCCGAAACAAGACTCGAAAGAATTGATTTTACATCGTTTAGTTGGTCATACGGCTGAAGTATCGTTTGCGTGTTTTTCACCGGATGCGAAAACGGCGTATTCAGTGTCGGCAGATAAAACTATTGCTCAATGGAGTTTACAAGACGGAAAACAAATTAAGCGGGTTGATATTGGACAAGTTATTAATCGGGCGGTGTTTAGTCCGGTAACGGCGTATAATGTAGTTTGGGCGAGCGGCAAACGAGTATTTTCACTTAAAGCGGATCAATTGAAATTTGCGTATCCGAAATATCCGTTACCTGAAAATAAAAATCCGTTTCCTAAATTACCGGTTGTGAGTCATCCGATTTTACGTCTTGATGCAGCTGTTGATAATGCCAAAATTGATACGAGTTCGACATTGTCATTGAAATCTTCTTTTAGGCGAAACAAGAGTTGTTTTTTTCTTGATTCGAAATATGCAGTTTCGGCGGGAGCGGATAAAACGGGAGTTGTGTGGAATATAGTTACAGGCAGAGCGGAGTATTCATTTTCGTATAATTCTCCGTTTACATCGGTTGCGTTTTCGCCGTTATCGTCTGCGATTGCTGCCGGCACGAAGGATGGATCGATAGTTTTGTTTCATCCGAAAGATGGAAAATTATTGACAGCATTTCGGGGTCATACTGCGGCGATTACGGATTTAGCATTTGCGTCAAACGGCAAACGGCTTTTATCGGCGGGTGAGGACAGATTGTTCATAACTTGGAATCTTGACAAGAGACAATCTGACGGCGTAGCAATTGGACATAAGGGAAAATTAACAGGTATAGTTATTTCACCGGACATGTCTAAAGCGATTACGGTTTCTATGGATAAGACAATTCGAGTTTGGACAGGTTCGAATCAATCGGAGGTATGGAATGAATCGCAGCCGGAGGACAAACGTTTAGGATTTGTATCTGTTGTAATAGTATCGAATGGCGAATGGTTTGCTGCCGGTTGTGAGAATAAAACAATCGAGATTTGGAAAACAAATGAGAAAAAACAAATTGTTACATTGAAAGGTTTGAAAGATATACCTATTGCGTTAGCTGTTTCGCCGGACGGAAAATATTTATTATCGGGCGGAGAAAATGGAGTAATTATTGTTTGGAATACAAAAACTTGGAAAGCAGAAAAAACCTTTGTGCAATTACCTGAATTGTTAGAGAAACAAATTAGCGATTCAAAAAAAGGATGGGTTCAGAATTTGCCGCAAGTTATCGAGTATGAACCAATCGTTTCTATTTCGTTTAGTAATGACGGCAAAAAGATTATATCATCCGGAGGTGTACACACGTATCTTTGGGATGGAATTAAGTAATATTAAGAGTCTCTTTTGAAATTTCAATTTTCGTTACAAAAAATAATACCGAATTTTAATGTACAATGAAGATAGCGGTTAGAATTTTTTTCGTAAATTTATATTTCTCTTGCAATTATTCGAACTTACAATCCGTGATAATTTCCGCATACGAACTAAACAACTATCCTGTAAATCCTGTAATCCTGTTTATCCTGTCAAAACAAAAATTCAACTGGAATATTACAAAATATTCTCCTCTCTGTGTTCTCTGTGTCCTCTGTGGTTAATTAAAAAAAATCTATCATCGGAAATTCCGAAGATACAAGATTAGGTAATTTTTTGTCTATTACTTTTTTTGGGTTCTATCATATTTAATAGTTTGTTTTGAGATATTCTAAATTGACCGTGATATTTTCTACCTTAACGCAAAATCCTTGAAATATGGGAGATTTTCTTGGAAAAATCGGCTTGGCATGGTTCTTGCAATCTTAATTAATCGTGATCTCTAAAAGTATCGTATTATGAAATCCGGTGATTTAGGAAACGGTTCATTAAATCAGCTTTTCAATTTTTATACTTATTGTCATTTAAAATTCGGTATTATTTTTTGTAATGAAAAAGGTGACCGTTCACGCATAAAACTAGAATCACCTTGAAAGGGTAACAATACTATTGCTCTTTCAGGGCGGATTTTGTTTAAAACAAATACCGAATTTTCAAGTATGAATAGTAATATTTCGGTGGAATATTTATTTTTCAAAAATTTTTTTGACAGGATTTTTAAATAATAAATTATACGAAAAAATTTTTATTATCAGAAACTTAAAAATAAAATTAGAACTTTAATTTAATTTACTTTACTTTAATTTAATAATGAAACGATCAATTTTGTTTATTAATATTTTATTATTTTGTGCATTATCCGGTTGTTCAGATTACATCAGAATTACTGGACAAGTCAAATTTGTTGATGGCGAGCCGGTTAATTTTGGATATGTTGTTTTTGAAACATCTAAAAATTCATTTACCGGAGCATTAGATGAAAAAGGACATTACTCAATTGGTGTTGATAAAGACGGAACAGGTATTCCGCCGGATAAATACACGGTTTGGCTAGCAGGAACTGCCGTTGTCAAATATACAATTACGAAAAATAATAAAAACGAAACTAACAATGACGAAGTTTTTGATTCAGACGAAACACCAAGAGTTCACTCAAAATATACCTCACCTCATTCGGCAGACGCATTGAAATTTGAAGTCAAACGCGGCGGTGAAAAAACTTTTAATTTCACAGTAGAACGCCCGGATAATACACAGAATA
>JAITKS010000275.1 GCA_031278315.1 Planctomycetaceae bacterium
CCTACGGAAAAAATATAACACACCAAAGCCCTGTAAGGGCGGCAGCAAAAAATTATTTATGATCTTTAGGCTTGCGCCCTTTCAGGGCTTAATTTCAAAGGTGAAACCATTACGTAGGGCGAATGCCCTACGCTACTGCTGATTGCCCTTTCAGGGCGAATTCATAGACAATTTTTTGACTCAAAAACAAATTGTAGTTATTAAAAATTATTGAAACGTTTATTGACAATAGTTTCTATTACAAAATATAAAAAACGAATTTTAAAGTGTAATTGGTATATATTACCAAAAAATTTAAAATCTAAAATTACAAAATCTGATTTCTCTGTGTTCTCTGTGTTCTCTGTGGTTAATAAAAAAAAATAAGGTTAGTAAAAAATAAACTCGAAACATTTGCGAAATTTAACTAATACATTATAATTTTTTTTCATTTAATAACTTTTCAAACTTTTTATAATTTATTTCGGTAACGTTGTCTGTTTACCTAATATATAGTGAACAGATTTTAACAAATACATTTTTGCGTTGCCGCTATTTATAATACAAACTAAACATATTTTTTATGAATGTAATTATTTCAGTCAACCCTAAAGCTGGACGCTGTTCTTCGCTGCTGCGCGCGGAAGAATTACTTGAACGGCTCAACACAAAAGGCTTTCAGACAGAATTATTGACTGATCTGGAAGAAGTATCATTAAAATCAAATCAACTTTTCGCCGAAGGACGTTTGCGAGCTCTTGTAGGTGTCGGCGGAGATGGAACAGCTGCAACTCTAGTAAATAACACAGTTCAAGGTACGCCGATAACTCTTCTTCCCGCCGGTACAGCTAACCTTATTTCTAAACATTTTCGGATTGGAAGCACTCCCGCTAAACTCGCTGATATAATCGAAAATGGAAAATTAATTACTCTCGACGCCGGTAAAGTTACATTCAATAACATAAATAAATCTGATTCAACAGATCAAAATTCAGCCGATAAAAATACAACAGAACGATTGTTTCTTGTCATGATGAGTTGCGGATTTGATGCCGATATTGTAAACCGAGTTCATGCACGGCGCGAAGAACGTTACAGAACCGGTCATAAAAACGGCGCACATATTTCATATTTGTCGTACATAAAACCAATTTTGAGTTCAATCTGTAATTATCGTTACAATAAAATAAAAGTTGAACAACTGATCAATAATGAATACGTTACCGTTGATAATAATAGCAAATGGGCGTTTATTTTTAATTTGAACCGCTACGGATGGGGTTTACCGCTCGCACCTTTTGCAAAAGGTAACGACGGTAAACTCGATCATGTTACATTCCGCGGAGGTTCGATTGTGTGCGGCGTGATCTATACAACGTTGGCACAATGTTTCAGTTCGCACCGATTTCTCGCTACTGCTAAATTAGGACAAGCCGAAAAATATAGAATATCAGCTGATTCAAACTCAAATATACCGTTTCAACTAGACGGCGATCCGGCAGGTTTTTTACCCGCAAATATCGAAATCATAAAAGACCGCTTTACATTACTAGCCGCAAATAACTTAAAAAGAATAAATTAAATTCCGCTCTCCACAAAAATTTTAAATCCGGCTTTCAAAAAAAATCAAAAGAAATCAAAAGAGAGCAAAATATAACAATGTATTATTTTTTTAGTAATAGTTTGAATCCAATTCTTGTTAAAGAAGTTCGTCAATTTGTGCGGAATAGATTGATTGTCTTGATAACGAATCTTTATATTTGTTTACTTTTGTTAGCGTCTATTAGTATATTATTGCAGAATAATCATAATGCAATTACCTTCGATGCGGAAGGAATCGAAATGCTAGTATTTTTATGCAAATGGACATGCTTTTTCGCCGTGATTTTACGTACCGCATGGAGTACATCTGTCGATAAAATAAATGAAGATTTGATGTTTTATTCATCGATAAAACCTTCTACTATTGTTTTTGGCAAATTGCTTTGCGGAACTCTGATTACTTTAATTTTAATGAGTATAACTGCTCCGTTTATTACGTTGTTTTTTTTGATAGGCGGAATTAATCTGCCGCATTTAATAATCTTATTTGTTTTTATATTTGTTACTCTACAAGTACTGAATGCCTTAGCGGTTTTAATCGCTTCAACTTCAAAAATGCGGTTTGCTCATTTCGCAACCGTGCTTACAATTGCTGCGATTGGATACGGATTCATGCACATATATACGAAAGAAATATTTAATATGTGGAGTTTCATGGAACCTGATGAGATGCTATTAGAATTTTTAGGATTCTTGTTTGCATCGGTTTCGTTATTTCTGCTGATTATTAGTGTCACAATTGCAAAATTTTCACCGCAAAATTCAAACAGATTATTACCGATGCGAATAATAGTAATGATTATTTTTATCTCTACGGTTTGTGCGGTATTATCAGAAAAATTTCTTTCACCGTTGCAAGAAGTATTAGTTTATTTCGAGGTAATATGTTTGCTTACGTTAATGTTATTTCTTGTGCTGACGATCTGTGAACGAAATCAATGGTCATGGCGGATTCGGCATAATTTACCGAAATCGGTATTAGGGCGGATTATTTTATTTCCGTTTTGTACAGGCTCACCGTCGGGACTAGTTTGGCTCGGAATCATGTTCGCAACTTTGATTGTAATTGACAGAATTATTTTGTTACCGCTCAACAGTTTCAGCAGCAGAGGTTATAGTCTTTTCTGGACTGATCATTCTAATGAAATATGTATGAATAGTTTTATGCCGATATGTGTTCTTTTTTTCAATTACTGTGTTACGGCAATGTTAATTCAGAGTTGGCTGCTGAAAAAAATATCACATAAAAAAACATGGTTAATTGTAATGTGTCTGATTATGTTTGTTTCGTTTTGTTGTATGTTAGCGGGCGGTGTTTACAATGGTATTTATTATTCATTTTCAAGTACAGAAAGTTCATTGTCTTTTATCAATGATAGAAATTGGTTGAGCGATTATAGAAATCACTGGATATCAAGTATTGATTTGATAAATTTTATTGATTGTTTGTACTCGTTGTTAATTCAACCGCAAAATTTTTTTAACGAAGTTCAACCGTATCGATCTTATGGAGCTTTTATTTGGTTTATTATTCTTTTACCGTTTCTTTTAATTTGGTATTACCAAAGACTCAAAAAATTTTCTCCGTATAATCTCGACAAAGAAACAATATCTTACGAAGACACAATCAAAACTATCAGAAACACCGAAAATATAAATTAATTACAAATTCTAATAACGTAATTATAATTTTCGTAACAATTATTGTAACAATTATTGTAACAATTGATGTTGACGCACAATTTATAATTATCGTGCTATGAATTTTGTAATTCAAAAACGTAAAAGCCGGCTTTTCAATTTTTGCTGAAAAATAATTTCTAACTGAAATTTCAAGTGATCACTGTTTAAAACTACTACTTACAACTAATTGTTATTTACTGTATAATTCCTGACTTATTATTATTTCTGTTTTTTCATGTATTGAATATTTATAGTCTCGTTTAAATAGTTTCGTTTAGTCAGAATTTGATGGTAAAAGAAATAATTCCATCGTTCGAATAAAAAAAAATTACCTATTAACTACAAAATAAAAACATGAATTCGTTTTTCAGTAATATTTTGAATCCGATCTTTATTCGTGAAATTCGTCAATTTGTCCGTAGTAAATTTATTATTGTTTTGATCAATATTTATGTTATTGCGCTTGCTGCTGCTTGTTTCGCGGCATTGTTACCTACTATGTATATGGAAATACTTATGGGCGGTTATCTTTTGTTTTTTCTTGGTAATATTATCTTTGTTACGAGTTTGATAGTGATAATAATGCGGACAATTTGGATAATGACATCAGATAAAATGAACGAAGACCTAATGTTTTTTTCGTCAATGACACCTTCGGCTATAGTTTTTGGCAAAATGTTCTCCGGTGCTGTCTTTACCGTACTTTTGATGAGCATGACGGCACCGTTTGTTACAATAGCATATTTGGCACGCGGAATTGATCTAACATTGATTATAAATCATTTCGTTATTATTTTTTGGGTTATTCAAATATTAAATAGTTTTGCTATTTTTATTTCTACGAAACCGCCGAAAAAATATCAATACTTAACCAGTTCTATATTTATTCCATTTTTTCTTTATTTTCCTGCAATCTCGCTTATATATCAATTGAGTATGTTAACTACTTTGCATCTTTTGATAATATCATTTGGAGCGTGCGGACTTCTTGCTTTATTGATTTGCAGTTCAATATCAGCGTTATCGCCGCCGAATTCAAACCGATTATTCCCATTGCGAATTTTGTTACCGATAATATTTCTGCTTACTGTTGTAATAAATACCGGATTTTCATATTTTACTACAGCCGTACCGGCAAATTTTTATCCTTTTGTAGAAAATATAGCTTTATTTGTAATGATCTTTATGATTATGAAAGTCATATCTGAACCTGATCAATGGTCGATTAGAATTCGGCAGAGTTTACCGAAATCGTTATTAAAACGTATCTTTTTATTCCCGTTTTATACAGGTTCTCCGTGCGGTATCGTGTGGGTTCTTATGATGGTTTTGCTCATTTGCGTTTGCGAAAAAATATTAATGTACAATATCAACGATAGCAAATTATTCATTATTCAATATTCAAATAACCAAATAACTGTTCCGCTATTCACTGGTTTATTTGTTTTTATTTTTAATTACAGCATTACGGCTCTATTGATGCGGTGTTGGATATTCAAGAAATTCACTGCCGTACATATCACTAATTCTATTCTGCTGTCATTACTACTAATTTTGACGCTGGGTAGTTTTTTGATTTATGCCGGCTTGGAATTGTTAAAGAATCCAATCGAACAAATAAATAGCAGCGATTATGAAAACAGTATATTATCTTTGTTGAATCCGTTTTGTAATTTAATATTATATCAAGGTTACACCGGAATGCGTCTTGCCGGAATGATAAGTTGGCTGATGGTGATTTTAATTTTATTAGGCCGCTGGTACAACCAAAGAATCAGAAATTTTTCTTCCGATTTCAAAGAACCGTTATCTTACGAAGAAGCCCGCAATTTCGTACTCGAAATAGAAAACAAAAAATATATCAAAAACTTACAAAATGATACTTAACAATGTTATCTACTATTTTCCTAATGCCGCCTTTTGCCTTACTGTCACCTTTTTCATTACTGTCACCTTTGTCATTACTATTACCTTTTTCATTACTATTACCTTTTTCATTACTGTCACCTGTATCCATTGATTCACGAATCTTGAATTAAAAATCAACTGATATATTACCGCTAACATAATAACACAAATTAAAATTATGACTCATTTTTTTAGTAACTTAATTAATCCTTTGCTGATTAAAGAAATTCGGCAATTTGTACGCAACAAGTTTATTATTGTTCTGATCAATATATACATTTTGGCGATAGTTAGCGCATGTTTGATAATATTGTTATCAAATTTGTTATCAAATTTGTACAACACATTAGATGCATTGAACGGCCAGTATCTTTTAACGGCATTGACAGATATTTTATTCGTTACCGCCATACCAACAATAATAATAAGAACCGCATGGATTACCGCATCGGATAAAACAAATGAAGACTTAATGTTTTATTCATCTCTTAAACCTTCGGCAATTGTTTTTGGAAAAATAATTTCGGGTATTGTTTTTTCTTTACTTTTGACAAGTATTACGTCCCCTTTTGTTACGTTAGCGTATTTGTCGCGCGGTGTTGATATTAATATAATTGCATTACTTTTGATTTTTACTTTTGTCTGTATTCAATTATTAAACTGTTTTGCAATTTTATGCGGGTCGATAATTAGGATATGGTTTGCTCCGTATCTGGTAACGCTTATTGTTAGCGGAGTATCATTCGCGGTATGTGCGCCGTTTATGACTGCAACTTACAATATGGTTTATGAAAGTTATTTTTTTATAGATATGATATTCCCTGTTGCTTTTGTTTTCGGAATTATTTTTGTTCTGCTTATTTACAGTACGATAGCAATGTTTTCGACTCCGGCTTCTAATAGAATATTACCTCTTCGAATATTACTAACGGTAATATTTATTGTTACTTTTTTATTGATATCGATAGACGTGTTTTATAGTGTACATGGAATACATGGTAAAGAATTATTTATAGTGTTTAGTTTGGCAGCATTGTCGGTTCTTATTTTATTGACTGCTTGTGAGCGGGACCAATGGTCAGTAAGAATTCGGCAAAGTTTACCGAAATCGTTAATTTGCCGTATTCTTTTGTTTCCGTTTTATACCGGTGCAGCATGCGGAATAGCATGGATTTTTATGATGGCACTAGCTATTTTTATTATTTATACAATTTGGGGTCAGTTCTATCCCGGTCATCTTTTAGACATGTTCAACTCTAATTTTGAAATAAATACCGGACTCGGAATTGTTATATTTATATTCAATTATAGTATGACAGCGATGTTGATCCGCAGTTGGTTTTTGAAAAAATTAAATTCAATGTATGTTGTAATAATTGCGGTTATTTTATTTATAGTATCTACTTTGGGTACTATGCTGCTTTATTCTATTATTACGGTTTTAACAATGAATTCCGATACAATATCAGACCCGTTTTGGGGATATTCGACAAGTGTATTATCGATATTTAACCCGTATTGTGATATAGCAAATACTCATTTAGAAGGATTACGTATGTGCGGCATGTCTTTTTGGTTTATAGTGTTGATATTACAGTTGATAAAATGGTACGCAGAAAGAATCAAAGATTTCAATCCCGATATAAAAAAATTTATGATAAATTACAATGACGCTATAAAAATTATTCAAAACGAAAACCCGCAAGATTTCGCCGCTCCCGACTTAAAATTAGACAATGCATAATATACTCATTGTACTTTAAAATTCGGTATTATTTTTTGTAACGAAAAAGGTGACCGTTCACGTATAAAACTAGAATCGCCCTGAAAGGGCAACAGGATTATAACCCGCCCCAGCGGGG
>JAITKS010000309.1 GCA_031278315.1 Planctomycetaceae bacterium
TAAAATCTAAAAATTACAAAATCTGATTTCTCTGTGTTCTCTGTGTCCTCTGTGGTTAATAAAAAAAATATTCCACTGATATATTACTAAAAAACGAATTTTAAAGTGTAATTGGTATATTACAAAAAATTTAACTGAGAGATTACCGATCTTGCTGTCTGGTAAAAATAATGTAATATATTCGCTCTTTGAAAGAGAACGGAGCGGTTTGTTACGCTTTGTTAGACTTAAAACAATAAAACTAAGGAGATAACTCGCCGTGTAATATGTCAGCGGAATTTTGTTATTTCGTGTGTTTTGTAATCTCAAAAAATCAAAAAAATCTACTGATATATAACCGTTGAAATGTTATTTATTTTATTACTGTCACCATTACCTAAAAAAATTTTAATATCGATGCGTGCGAAAATTTTATTTATATTTTTTGTTACGTTAATTATTGCCGGCTGCCGGCAAGTAAATGTTGATCATTCTGACACGACGCAAAATGTCAAATTGGAACTGCGTCCGATACGTACAATCGAACAACTTGAAAAATACCGCCGAGCCGGTCTCGTGCCGGATAAAATCGACCGCGTATATTGCAGCGGCGGAACTCTTCGACTCGCAGTATATTTCGAATGCGCCGATCGCATTGTCGCAACAGACGGAAATGAACGCGGCGACTCGGAACGTAACGGCATGAAAGCATATCTCGCAGCTCACCCTGAATTACAATCACTCCCAATAGCAGGCGCATCAAGCGGACGCGATAATCCTGAATTATTACTCTCTCTAAAATTACCGCCCCAATTGATAATTAAAGCCGACACCGGCGCAGGTTACGACCCCGACGAATTAACAAAACGAACCGGAATACCAATACTGCTTATACCAATGAGAGGTATAACTGTCGGAAAAGATCAATTCGATTACGGACTAAAACTAATCGGAAATGCACTCGGTAAAAACGAAAGAGCCGAAGCCCTTATCAAATTCTTCAACAATGAAATCGCTGAATTACAAAAACGCTCCCAAATTATCGTTACAAAAAATAATTCAACAGACCAAAACACAGACCAAACCGCAGATCAAAACACAGATCAAACCGCAGATCAAATTAAACGTCCGACTGTTTATGTCGGAGGAGTTTCTTACAACGGATCGCATGGTTTTAATTCGAGTGAAGCCGGTTATCCGCCATTTGAATTAGTCGGCGCAAACAGTTTTCTCGACGAAAATAAAATGGACCCCATTTTAGGAAATCGGCATACAATGTTGTCTAAAGAAAAAATATTAGAATGGAATCCCGATATATTATTTGTCGATTTAGGTACTCTTAGTTTAGGAGCGTCAAGCGGCGTAAATGAACTAAAAAATGATTCCTCATATCAATCTTTAACAGCTGTAAAAAACGGCAAAGTTTACACTTTACTCGCCGATACTTTTTATTTTGTCAATCACGACGCTGTACTGGTAAACGCATGGTTTGTTGGTAAAATTCTTTACCCTGAACAATTCAAAGATATCGATCCAAAAAAGAAAGCAGATGAGATTTTTACATTTCTAGTCGGAAAACCGGTTTTCGATAAACTTAATCATGCGCTGCAAAATCTAGCTTTAGAAAAAATCTCAGTTAAAGAAAATTCTAAAAAATAAAAAATATACTCATTGTCCTTTAAAATTCGGTATTATTTTTTGTAACGCAAAATGTGACCGTTCACGTATAAAAATAAATTTGAAACCTTTGAAAAAATTCACACATAGTTTACGAAAAAATAAATTATTCCGCTGATATATTATGATTCGTAAATCGAAATTATTAATAACTGTCTAAGGAGGAGTTTTTGTACAAAAAAGATTTAATTAGTTGGTATAAACGTTCTAATACATATAAGACATTAATATTTTTGATTGTTTTATTATTGTTGCCGATATTGTTTTGTGTTTCACTTTCGATAGGAGCGGCGTCGATTCCGATTTGGGATACCGTTTTGATTCTTTGCGGATACGAAACAGAAGAGCGGTACGCACGAATAATATTGAATATTCGTCTTCCTCAATCATTAGCGGCATTGCTTGCCGGTGCCGGGTTGTCTATAACCGGTGCAACGATGCAAAGTGTTTTACGTAATCCGCTTTGTTCGCCGTTTACTTTAGGGATTTCTAGTGCGGCAGCTTTTGGAGCAGCTTTGACTATTCTAATTGCCGGCGGAAAAATCGCAGCTCAAGACAACATGATTATAAATGCCGGACTATCTCAAAGTATAATTACTGTTGGTGCTTTTTTAATTTCGACTCTAACTTGCATGATGATACTTTTACTTGATCGT
Organism: Planctomycetaceae bacterium; assembly: GCA_031278315.1. Taxonomy (GTDB): domain Bacteria; phylum Planctomycetota; class Planctomycetia; order Pirellulales; family Thermoguttaceae; genus WRKP01. Next base: position 2,313 of record JAITKS010000309.1, read on the forward strand.
TTGAACGGTTCTCGTATGGAGACAATTATTTTACTCGGTGTTGCTTTTAGTTCTCTTTTTACGGCGGGTCTTATGTTTCTTCAATATGTTGCGGATGAATCACGTTTGGCGGCGATAGTATATTGGACTTTCGGCGATGCCGCTCGCGGAACATGGAATTCAATTTCAATTTTGAGTATGTTTATAATTCCTATTACAATTTATTTTATTTTTCAATCTTGGAATTATAACGCATTAACTTTTGGCGAAGAAACGGCGCAAAGTCTTGGTGTTCGAGTAAAGCAAGTTCAATTGATAACGATGATATTAGCGTCGTTTTTGACTTCAATATTAGTTTCGTTACTTGGAATAATTGGTTTTGTCGGTTTAGTTGTACCTCATCTTTCGCGGCTTATTATTGGTTCTAATTATCGTTTTTTATTACCGTTTTCATTTGTGTTCGGCGGTTTTTTGCTTTTGTCTGCTGACATTGCCGCAAGAGTAATACTGGCACCTCGAATTTTACCGGTATCTATATTGACCGCATTTATCGGCGCACCGGTTTTTATTATACTTCTGCTGCAGAGGAGGGAAGTGTAATGTTACAAGTCAACGATATATCGTTTCAATATAATAATCGGGCGGTGCTTAACAATATTTCTTTTACAGCCGGACGCGGAGAAATAATCACGATTCTTGGTCCTAATGGTTCGGGCAAGTCAACTTTATTGCGTTGTCTGGGCGGATTATTACGAATTCGTTCCGGCGAAATTTATTGGGATAATTTGAATTTAAACAAAATACCAATACAGTTAATTTCACGTTTCACCGCTTATGTTCCGCAAAGAATAGAGACTTCAATGATGCCTGTCTTCGACGTAATTCTTCTTGGACGAAAACCGCATTTCGCATTAAATCCTTCTCCTAATGACATCAATTTAACGAATGAAATTATTCAAAAATTTCAGATTCAATCTATCGCCTCGCATGCAATGAATAAATTAAGCGGCGGCGAAATACAAAAAGTTACAATTGCAAGAAGTCTCGTTCAAGAACCGCAATTGCTGCTGCTAGACGAACCGACAAGTATGTTAGACCTAAAAAATCAAGTTGAATTGCTGCTGATGTTACGGCAATTTGTATCAGAAAAAAACATTACTGTTATTCTTTGCATGCACGACATAAATTTAGCTATAAGATACACGGATCGATTTCTATTGTTAAAAAAAGGTGAAATAATTTTCGATACCGATAAAGAAAATTTAACTGCTCAAATGATTGAATCTATTTATGAAATACCTGTAGAAATTCATAAAATCAACAATATAAAATTCGTTATCGAATAAACATAAC
>JAITKS010000332.1 GCA_031278315.1 Planctomycetaceae bacterium
AATTTTCTTTACAATAATTTTTTGACAGCTTTTATCATAGAATTGCCTAGTTCAGTTTCACCGCAAATAACGATGTCAGCGCCTCTATTCATTAAACGTTCTCTGTTGTCTTTAAATCTGCATCTTGACACTAATAGACAATGATTATTTAATTTTCTTGCGGCTTCGATTACTTCAAATATCAATAAATCATCGGGAATTGCTACTACAATCAGCGTAGAATTGTGAGTGTCAATTAGTCTTAACGTTGCTATGTCAGCGGCATTGCCCGCAATAGTTCTGAAACCATGTTGTGCAAACGGATGTAAATTCACGGGATTCATGTCAACTAAACCGACGTCAAATCCGGACGATTCTAAATAAGCAGCAATCTTACTTCCGATTGGTCCTACACCAATCACGACAGCCTTACGCTTAATTTGTTCTTTAAAATGAGTATCGCTGCTGGATTCATCCGCTTCCGGATCGTGAACATGAGCCGGTATAATACGAATAGCAAAATTAAGAAATAACGGCGTCAAAATAATAGAAGTTAAAGCGACAAATAATACACATTGATAAACATCTCTATCAATTAATTTCATCGATAATCCATTCGATAATAACACAAACGATAACTCTCCCAGCTGCGATAACCCTAATCCCATCGCCAAAGAAGAAACGAAATCTAACCCGAGAACTCTAAACGCAACCGCAGCCGCAAAAGTTTTCACACAAAGACAACCAACAAACGCACCAATCGTAAATACAGGATTAGCAAATAAACTCGCAGGATCAAACAAAGCTCCAAGCGAAACGAAAAATATAGCCGAAAAAGTCTCACGTAACGAAATTGTGACAGCAGTAATTTGAGTTGTTAAACGCGTTTCACTTAAAATTACACCCGCCGCTAACGCCCCTAACGCTCCCGGTAATCCTAACAAAAACGCAACCCACGCAATTCCAATCAACAAAACCATCGTAAACAAAACCAATAATTCAACACTCCTCAAACCATGAATATACGGCACTCCATAATGTACAAAAATAAATCTTGTAACAAAAACAACAATAATAAAAATAACAGACCCCGTTCCAAGACTCAAAAGTTGAGAATGCGGATCAACACCGATTTCTAAAAACGACGCTAAAGGACTCGAAACAACATCTCCGCCGCCCGAACCGCCGGCAGCAAGCGCAGCTAGAATCCCAATAATTACCAAAAGAGGCACCACCGCAACATCTTGAAAAAGTAATATAGCAATCGCACGAACCCCAGAAGGCGACGCCGCTTGACCCATGTCCTCAAGAGACTTGAACACAAGTACAGTCGAACTAAGCGAAATCGCTGAACCAATCATCAACCCAACTTTCCAATCGCCGCCAATCAAAACAACAAATCCCGTTACTAATCCAATCACGCCGAACATCTGAATAACACCGCCGACTAAAAAAAACTTCCATAACTTCGCAAGTTCTGAAGGTGAAAAATGAAGTCCAATTGCAAATAATAACAAATTAGCACCAAGATGCGCCAAGTTCTCAAGAAGAATATGTTCAGCACGGATGGCAGTTCCATTCGATTCCGCCAACGATTCAAGCTCGCTATGGTTATCTGTTGCAAATCGAACAATCGTCTCATCGACGATGTCATCTGCCGGTTTGGTCAATTCAGATTTACTCAATTCAGAATTACTCAATTCAGACTTACTCAATTCAGATTGATTCATATCGATCTTGAACACCGTTTCAGATGAATTAATCGCCGTAGATTTATCCGAATTCATCTCTGGTAAATAATCTGTCTTAATTTCAGAAACCACTTTTGATTTTGATTGTGATTCAGATTGTGATACAGATTTTGATTCAGATTCAATTCCTAGATTCAAAATATTCAGTCCGCCGTTGCCGATCAATGCACCGATAAGTAAATAACCTATAACCATCGGTAATCGGAAGCATCTGCATATAACGCCGGCGATAAATCCTGCCGTCAGTATTATCAAGAGATCAAAAAGTAAATAACTAATAACTTGAGATAATATCATTTCTGTTATGTAGTATGAATATTGATAATTGAATTAGCCGTAATTATAAGCCGATAAAAAAATAATGATTTTCGTAACAATAATTAAATTAAAATTTGAGTTGTATTTCAGAAAAAATAATTTTGTACTGCATGATTATATCATTCCCGTTTGAATTTGTAATTTATACACTTCGTTGTTTCCATCGTCTGTGTATCCACCAGTATTGTTCAGGACATTTTCTGATACCGTTTTCCAATTTTTTTGTGAACCATTGTGTAACGTCTTTTGCGTTTTTAATATCATGCGGCAGACTTGCAGGGTCGAGTACAGATGTGATATGAATATCAAATTTTAGCGGTTCAAATTCACCTTGTTCGTTTTGTCTTCTTAAAGAATAACAAATTATCAGCGGTGCATTATATTTCAATGCGAGTAATCCAATCGCCTTGAAAGTTGACGCAGGTTTGCCAAAGAAATCAACCATGTATCCCTTTTGACCCGCTGATTGATCAACCAATAACGCCATCAATCCTTTTTCGTTCAAAACCTTAATTATTTCATCCGAACCGCCCGTTTTGGGAATAATAAATTGACCGGTTGATTCACGAAATCTCTTGATATAAGAATTCAAATAAGGATTATCAAGCGTGCGCGCTACCGTATGAGACGGATATGTCAAAACACCGAGCGTAAAACCGCCTATTTCAAAATTACCGAAATGTCCGGTAACAATTATTGCAGGACGCCCTTGATTCAAAGCACTCATAAGCGGATTAACTCCGAAAAAACGAATATGACGTTTCCAATTCAAATCACGTATTTTTCTACCCGCTTGCGAAATTTCAACTCCCATCAAAAATAAATGCTCCCACATTTTCAATATAATTTTTTGACGTTCCTCCGCAGTCTTTTCAGGAAATGCAATTTGCAAATTCTCATGAAGTAAACGGCGGCGTATTGGAATAATAAACGTAAATATTTTCGCTAACTCCCGCGACACTAAATGACCCGATTCCAAACTAATTGATTGCAAAATACAAAAAATTATACGTAACAAAAGATAAACTAAAAATTTCACGTCTAATTGCCCGCCTCCAATTCTTGATCAAAAAAAATACAAATAAATAACCAAAATTCGATTTTATTTTTTTAACATAGTATCATTTCAACGTAATGTAAGAATCAGTAAAAATCAGAACAACACCGGCAATAAGATATATACTCTGACATTCCGTATTCAAAATATTTCTCGAAAAGATACCGAACCATGAAAACATATTTTGACTCAATCAATAACTTATCTCTCAAGGTATAAAAAATATTTTATACATAATTTGTGTAAATTATTCGTTTGAACATTGTTGCTAAATTCATTTTGTTCTCGGTTCGATTGTAAGATTGTTTTTAACGTTGTTTATGCCCGGTTCAAGTAATAATAATTGTTTCAAGATTTTACTTGTTCGTTCAGAATCTACAATACCGGTCAATTCGGCAACAACACCGGACGATGTATTGACAAGCGAAATATTAAATCGTTCTGATTGCAAATCTAAATTTGGTAAACGTAATATTCTCGTTTTGATTTCCGTTTGGAATTTTGTGAAGTTGTCTCTTGCATTATTAACAGAGACCAATTCGCCGGATTCAAATGATGCGGTTGCTGTAATTGCTCTTCCGGCATTGGTAATTATGCTGTTTGAACCAGCTCGCGACGTTGTACGGCTAGCAGTAGCCGTGCGGCGTGCAGACGTCGTTGTTCGTGCTGTAGTTGTACGTCTTGTTGAGCTGCTGCTACTGCTTGAAGAAGAACTCGAACCAACAAAAGTGTTGTCTCTGCCGATAAATTTTGCAGAAGGATCAACACCGATGAATTCATTCCGTTCAAGCTCAGGTCCTTGAAATTGCGAAATTATATCTGCCCCGCTCGACGAACCTGACAAACTACTGCCGCTTGAAGTTGAACCGCTGCTAGTGTAACCGCTGCCGCCGCTGCTAGTGTAACCTCCGCTTCCGCTGCCGCTGCTTCCGCCGCTAGCCGAACCTCCGCTGCTTCCGCTGCTGCCGGCGGAAGTTTGAGCAAAAAGCGGAATAGAAAAAATCAAAATCGCAAAACAGACTAAAATTGTGCGTAAAAATGTAACTAACATTTTTCATTCTCCTTTCATTTCGTTTTAACGTTAAATTAAAAAAACGTAATATAGTAAGTGTAATAATTTATTTTTAGAAGGAACGCGGTCGTCTCGACCGCATCTTTAGGCGTTTTTTGCAAAAGCGATGCAAGCGGGACGCCTGCGTTCCTTCTAATATTAGTTTTTAGAAGTTACCTATTATTCTATTCAGTCATTTAAAATAGTACAGTAATATTTTCGGAGTAAATTTGAACGATCATTATAATAATTTGGAAAATATCGATTATGCGGGCAATTAGATTAATAAAATTTCCGGTTTACATAAATTATAAACGACTTTGTCAATCAATATGAGTTTGCCGATCAAAACGATTTTAATAAATATTACGATTAGTTAAACCGCTTGAAATATATCAGTGTGAAATTTTCGTAATATACTTGAAAATTCGGTATTTGTTTTAAACAAAACCAGCCCTGAAAGGGCGATCGGATTATAACCCGCCCCAGCGGGGCGGGTAAAATTCCCCAAAAACCTAAGCCCTGAAAGGGCGGCCGGATATTGAGACTCATAACCAACGTAATGGAAACGGAATAATAATTGTTGTCGTTATTTTTTACCGCCCATTCTGGGTGATTTTATTTTATGCGTTAATGAATTGCTATTTGTCGTTTTTGGTCGGATTCTTCACAATATCTGTTACCCGCGGATTTATTTCTTACCGCCCTTTCAGGGCTGCCCGATTGGGAGGAGGGCTTTTACCCGCCCCGAGTGGGGCGGGTTATAATCCTGTTGCCCTTTCAGGGCGATTTTAGTTTAAAACGAATACCGAAATTTAAAGTGTGAAAAGTATATATCAGTGGAATAATTTATTTTTATGCGTGAACGGTCATCTTTTTCGTTACAAAAAATAAAACCTGATCTATAGAGACACAATACCTTGTGTCTCTACAGACATTATCATACCCCGAAGGGGTATCTCCAATGTAGCCGTGCGTGGTGTACTCACCACACACGGAATCAAATGGATAAATTAACACACGGAATCAAA
>JAITKS010000417.1 GCA_031278315.1 Planctomycetaceae bacterium
TGGAACACATCTATATAGACGTGTGTTGCGATACTTAGTTGTCTTACTTTATTACTACATTGCATTCTTGCCGCGGCAGCGCGTGCGGCTTGAACAGCAGGTAATAATAATGCGATCAATACACCTATGATCGCAATAACCACAAGCAATTCAACGAGCGTAAAGCCGAAGAATCTCAAGCTTGTGTTTAAGGCAGTTTTATTAGAACAATAATTGAATTGCTCATTACATCTACCTTCACTTTTTAACATTGTCATTTTGAAGTTTGACAAATTTTTCATAATTAGCCTCTTTTCCTTTTTAAGCTGACCTATTCTTGACGGGCATTACCGAAACCACTTCGGAATTGATAACCCAATAAATCAAACAAGCTCGCCTGAGCTTATGTTGAAAACCCATTTGAGCTTATATTGACTTTATTGACATGTATCGTTACAGAACTAGTTGAGACCGGAAATTCCATAACAATAAATATTCTTTGCAAGCTTGTGAAATCACCAATGAGAACTTGCAGCAACTTATTTCACGTTTTGATTTTAATATAAGCTGCAAACAAGCAGGCAGGCGGGAATTTGTAATTTGTCATTGTGGAATTTTGGTTTGTGTTAAAAAGTATTAGTTAGAAAAGACAGTTAATTACAAGTTCTAATATTACAAAAAAGCAAGAATACACTATATAACAGGAGAAAATATGCCTAATAATTGCATTACTTTTATTGTAAGAAGTATAAATTTCAGAGTTTTTATAGAAAAATTTTATGACTATAATAATCATAAATTAGTCATACGTCGGTCTGGTTGTCAATGTGTCTTTGTATTCTGTTTTTTTGAAATTTGCATTTTGTTTTATATTTTGTTTCTTTTTGTATTCTTTTTGTGCTTCAGTTAAATATGTTGCATAAGGTTCTCTATAGATCATAGCGATAGCAATGCCGCATTTTTCGGCAATTAATTTATCAGTTGTTTCTGCTCCGAAAGTATCGACAGCTGCTTCAATTAGAAGTTTTAATTCTGTTCTTGTGCGTCTTTTGCGTACAGTTTTCGGTAGAGAATGATTCCCTTTGAAATCGGTATTTTCATTCGCAGTTGTATGAACAGACACAACTTCGGCTGAAAGTTCTCTCAACTTTGATAGATGAAAGTTAATATCGTTGCTAATGTCAAGAATAGTACGCATAAAAAACGGGAACGCTATGCTGCACCATGCGAGTTTCCCATCCATCCCACTGAAATAGCCACAAAAAGAGCGGCGAAGCTGCGCATAAAGCGAACCCCGAAACCCGCAAGCCATAAGACACAACGCCCCCTTTCGGAGACGCAATGTTTCTACTTATGGTTTTTCGTGTCTTCCATATTGTGGGATTAGGAAAGATCGAGTGCAAAAAACTTGCGATAAAATTAAATTAACAGTTAGTATTTTAACACGGGAAAAAAGATTGACAATACAAGCATCACACAAAAGAATTTTCCATGTTAAAACTAACACATCAATCATGGAAAGTAATTTCAAAAAATGAAGGTAACCGTTCACGTAAATTTTTATTTTTTGTGAACAGTTACTTAAAAATTTCAGTGAAGGTCCAGCAGTAATATTTCGATGGAATATTTTCGCGGAGCGTTTGCTTACAATATTACTGCATTACAATATTACTACATCGGCTCATTCAGTATAGATTTTTGTCGTTTAGAAATATAAATCGCGGTCGGTTGAATTGTTTATTCTGTCAATTCTTTTTGCGATTTCTGATTTTTGAGGACTGTCCGGTATTTTGTTCAATTCGTCTTGTAACATTTTTTCACCTAAAAATCTTGTTTCTTGAGAGGCATGATCTACCAGATACTCTTTTAACGTCATCAAAGCATTCGGCGTACACATGTTTTGTATGAATCCGGGTATAGCATATTCCATAAAAACTTTGCCGGTTCTGCCAAGTCTATAACATGCAGTACAAAAACTCGGTATATAACCGTCTTTCAATAATTGTAAAATAACCTCGTCTAACTGTCTCACATCGCCTAACTCGAACTGCTCCTTTTCCAACGCTTGAACTTGTATATCCTTCGTTCCTTCTTCCTCATTATTCACATAACCTCCAATCTCGATATGTCCGCCGGCATCAATTTGCGACACACCAAATCCAAGAGCGGTTTTTCGTATCTCTGCGGGTTCTCGTGCTGTAACTATTAATCCCGTATAAGGTACGGACAATCTTAAAATTGCAATCAATCGCAAGAAATTAGAATCTGAAACATCATTTTGAATTATCTCTTTCAATGTAACACCGCTTGCCGGTCTAATTCGCGGGAAACTTATCGTGTGCGGTCCAACACCATAATTTTTCATCAAATGATTCGCATGCGCTACAAGACTTAATATCTCAAACTTCCAATTCGCTAATCCCATCAAAGCTCCTAATCCTACATCGTCACATCCCGATTCGATTGCTCTCGCCGGTGCATCCAAACGCCACGCAAAATTAGATTTTCTCGTTCCCGCCGGATGCATTCTCGCATAAGTTGAATGATGATACGTTTCCTGAAATACTTGATACGTACCAATTCCCACAGATTTCACTATCCGATAACCCTCATGCGAAAGCGGTGCAGCATTTATATTAACACGTCTTATCGAATCTAATCCGTTCTTGACAGAATAAATTTCATTCACACAATTCGCAATAAAAACCGGTCCGTAATTAATGTGTTCACCAAAAACCGCTATTGTCCGTTTGTGTCCCATTCGCAAAAGATTAGTTACCTGTTCGCGTAATTCCTTAGCAGTCAGAGTTCGTCTTATTGACTCTTTGTTGCTGCGCCGAAATCCGCAATAAACGCAATCATTCATACAATAATTACCAACATAAAGCGGCGCAAAAATAACTATCCGATTGCCATAAATATCACGCTTTAATAGACGAGCTGTTTCAAATATTCGCTCAATAATTTCAGGTTCTTCAGTTGCAAGAAGCACCGCCGTTTCCTCAATTGTAAGCGGCACCTTGCTTTTAGACTTGGATATTATCTCATCAATTCTACCCGAATCAGGCTTTTTATCTTTAGATAATAACGATTCAAAATAAGATTCATCAATAAAATCAATACCGCTCGCACTCAATCGAGACATGTCCGGTAAATTAATATTTTCGGTTGGCATCGGAAAAAAATACTTAAATTTTTAGGATTGTAATTAAACCTAAATTAAAAAGAATAATATTGGTAACACCGCCATAGAAAACCAACATACATTTTTGAAAACACTTTTACAATTGCTCTCACTTTAATTTTTGGTTCAATCTGTGTCTGCTTACATATCGAAAACAGACTTGTAATGAATAACTTTCAAGACACAGAAAATCATACGAGTTGTATAATTTTCTTTAATCAATGTTGAAATGTATTGTATAAATCGGATCGTCAAAAGTCAAGAGATCACTAAAAACAAATAAGAACTAATAGTACATAATCTTTATTTTATGTAATGTATTTCTAAAAAATTAAATTATGTAATATGCTAGTAGAATATTTGTTTTTGGCTATTTTTGTAATATATCAGTAGAATTTTTGTTTTCAACTTTTTTGAGTTATGAATTTGAAACGGATTATCAATCTCATACCTATTAAGTCCGCTAGAGACGACACTTTATTAAGCAGTTATTTCAGATTTTACTTATCTTACGAAATATAAATAACACATCAAACAACAGGCGGGAGTAGGACATTGTTAAAAACATGGTAATATATCTGTGTCTAATTATTAATTTAAGATTTATGATTAGAAACACAGAATAAATACAAGACAAAATTTGAGAAATACAATTTATTTACAATTTTTGTAGAAACAAAATAAAACAAAATAGAATTTGAAAGGTAATTTTATGACGACAAGTGTAGTGTTGGTCGGCGTTGGCGGTCAAGGAATTTTATTAGCAAGCGAGATAGCAGCTCAAGCGGCAGTTTTTATGGGTTACGACGTTAAGACAAATGAAGTTCACGGAATGGCACAACGCGGCGGCTCTGTTGTAGCGCAGATACGTTATGGACGTGAGGTATTTAGTCCGATTGTTTCGTCTCATTCGGCGCAGGTACTCGGTTCCCTTGAGCGAATAGAAGGCTTGAGAAATATTGATTATCTTGCAAAAGGCGGTTTGGCGGTAATTTCAAATCAGAAAATTGTACCGGTAACAGCTTCAACTGGAGGGATACCATATCCCGAAATCGGCGAAGAATTATTGTTACGATATTTCCCAAGATTGGTTTACATCGACGCAGTAAAACACGCAACAGAATTAGGAAATCCTAAAGCTGCCAATACAGTATTATTGGGCGCGATGGCAACAAAACTAAATCTATCTGAAGAATCATGGTTTGAAGCAATCAGACAAAGTGTAAAAGAAAAATTTATTGACATAAATATAAAATCATTTAAACACGGTTTTTCACTAGCAAAGAATAAATAATACAGATTTATCAGATTTCTAAAAAACAAAAAATTAAAAGGAACACAGGACATCCCGCCTGCACAATTTTTGTACAAAAAACACGACATACGCAGTCGAAACAACCGAGTTCCTCTAACAATAAATTTTTATATGAGCTTTTTAGAATTTTCCTAAAGTATGAGACGAATACTTGTCAAATGTGTTTTGTGTGTTATAACTATTCCCTCTTCAAAATTAACTAACACTTGCCGAAGTGGCGAAATTGGCAGACGCGCTAGGTTCAGGTCCTAGTCTTGGTAAAACAAGGTGGAGGTTCAAGTCCTCTCTTCGGCATTGGGAATTAAAATTCTCGTGAAATTTCTCAGGGGAGTCAAATTTATTTTTAGCCGACCTTATTTTTCACCTTATTTTTCCGAACAAAACAACCTTATTACTTTATTAAAAAATCATCTTTCAATAATAAGGTAATAAGGTTTTGTTTTTTAGGAGATTCATTGCTGCTAAGTTTTTTGATGAATAGTTTAGTTAAGAAAAATAAAGGTTGAAAATAAGGTTAGTTAAAGAACGCTTATCCAAGTCCCGCAGGGACGACTCTTTTTAACCGTATGCTTCAACTTATGGATCACTCACGAAACTTCTACAATACATTTGCGGTAGAGGCTCTTTACAAATTTTTGAAAAATTCTATATTGGAACGCCTCGTCGAAACTATAAATGTCATACAATGAAATTCGGTGATATAAAAACTATTCGTTACAAAGTCTGATTTCCGATTTAGGTAAATTGACAGCTCAAACCGAAAATTAAAGTGAAAACAGTTTAAATCTGTTTCCCTAAATAATCAGTCATACGTAAAACGAAAAAACAAATAGAATCGTTTAATTTTTTTTCTCATTTTCATTCATTATGAATTTAAGTAATAACAATAATTGTAACAATAAAGTAATCGAACCGTTTTTTTTAGAGTTGCGAAAGTTAAATTATTCACAATTCAATTTACGGTTAGCGTTGTCTGCTTATCTATCTGAAAGATCTGAAAGATCGGAAAGCAGACTTTTGCGTTTTCGTATCGCCGGCATTATTAGTACAATACATAGACGTAATTTTATTTTACTGACTCTATTTTTGATTTTCAGTGCGTTTCTATTTTGCACGATTTGTATTAGTTCGACATTCGCTGAAGATGAATCTGCCGACAATAAAAATCTTGAAACGAAGAAAGAAATTATTCGTGCTAATGAACTTTCTGTTGCTTTCCGTAATGCGGCTAATTGTGTTTTGCCTGCTACGGTAAAAATAATTTCCCGTATTCAAACAACCGATGAGTTCAAAGCAATGTCGAAATTGTTACCTGCAATTCCGACGAATCGCCGCCGGCGTAATCCGGGCGACAATACGGGTACGGGAGTTTTAATTGATCCTCGCGGAATTGTTGTTACGAATAATCATGTTGTCAATGTATCACGTGAAATAGATGTCGAGTTACCAGACGGACGTATTTTTTTCGCCCGCAAGTTTAGACACGATCCTGATACCGATGTCGCCGTGATTTGGCTCGACGTAGAACCGAATGAAAAATTACCATACGCAACATTCGGCGACAGCGATAAAATGGATATTTGCGATTGGGTCATTGCGGTTGGAAATCCGTTTGAGCTTGATTCTACAGTCAGTGCCGGAATAATTAGTGCAAAGGGCAGGTCATTGCAGCGGGTCAGCCGTACAGAATTTTTACAAACAGACGCTGCAATTAATCCGGGCAATTCGGGCGGTCCGTTAATAAATCTCAATGGTGAAGTCATTGGAATAAATACGGCTATTGCCTCACGAACAGGCGGTTCTCAAGGAATCGGATTTGCCGTACCTTCAAACAACGTAAAATGGGTCGTAGATCAATTAGTAAGAAAAGATCGTGTTGATCGCGCATGGTTCGGAATCGTTTTAACTCCAATGAATCAGGACGAAGCAAATAGACTAGGTGTAAGAATGAAAGCCGGTGTAATTATAGACAAAGTTTTGCCGGGGTCGCCAAGTGAAGAAGCCGGTTTGCTGCCGGATGATGTAATTATAAAATTTGACGGACAACCGGTAAAAGAAGTTTATCAATTTCAACGGCTGTCAGAAAGAGCTGAAATCAATAGAGAACACACAATCGATTTCATAAGAGAACGTAAATTCAAAAGAGTAAACGTTTCGGCAATGCTGTTGCCAAAAGATCAAAAACGTTTACATTTTATCGACGATGTAAAATTACCGTCTTATTTTGATAGTCAATTAAGCATACTTCTGATAGAACCGTCCGAAGTTATGATAAAAAGATTAAAAATGAACGGTAAACAAGGATTGATCACTATAACTGCTATACCGGAAGGACGCGCACACAAAGCCGGATTACTCGACGGAATGTTAATTACTTCCGTTGACAATATTCCTACAAAAACAATAAAACAATATATCGCCGCACGCGAAGGCAGCTCGCTGTCAGACGGAATTACACTAAATGTAATAGAACCGCAAGGAGCAGAACGAACAATAATAATCAAACTAGCAACTCCCGATAGCCGATAATCTCTCCAAAAGATAATTTTGAAATTGAATCATTTTCTTAAATATGCGAACCATACTATGAATTTCAAATTTTAGATAATACGAAAAAACGAAAAAACGTAAAAACTATAAAGCAGACTTTTACTCAATCGTATCGCCGAATTTCATGTACAATACGTATAATTAAGAACAATTACAAAGTTTAACTTTAACATTTAACTTTAACCTTCAACCTTCAATCTTAACCTTCAACCTTAACCTTAAACCCTTCAAATCTTACAATCAACCTTAACTTTTAACCCTAAACACAAAAATATGAAAAATAATATTTCCAATTCAATCAATAAAGTAATCGAGGTACTTAACGAAGCACGAAGTATGGAGCTTTGCGGAATATCTCAATATATGAATCATCACTATATATTGGACGATGCCGATTACGTGAAATTGGCAAAAGAAATGAAACGTATCGCAATCGACGAAATGAAACACGCCGAGTCTTTTGCAGAACGAATAAAAGATATCGATAGTACATGCGAACCTATAACCGAAATTAAAGGTATAATTACAAAAGGTCAAAAAATTGACGTAATTTATGAACACGATAAAATTTCGGAATCGGAAACAATTTACAAATATAACGAGTTCGCAAAAATCTGCCGCGAAAATAACGACATAATTAGCGCAACACTTTTTGAACGAATCACACTCGAAGAACAAGAACATCTGAATTACTTTGACGACACCGCAACTCATATCAAAGAACTAGGCAACAGTTTTCTTGCACGTCAAACTGCAAACGGATAAAAAAATCGGTAATATATCAGTGGAGTTTTTTCAACTTTTTTTGAGTTATGAATTTTCAAACCGATCAAACCGATCTCATTTTCACCTACTCATTTTCACCTAAATTTTCTTAACAATAACAATTCAGCAAAAACACTAAACAACAAAACCGCGTTATCTCATCGTTGAAAAATGATTTGCTAACGAGGTAATAAAATTGGTGAAAAAATTAACTCAAAACCTTTGTGAAATTTCACTGATATATTACAAATTCACTTATTTCAATTTATTTCAAATTTTCAAATTTTAATTCCTGAATATACGAAGTTATGTTTTTAATACCATTTATATTGACAGCGTTTTTTTTTATTGTAATTTTGATTATTGCCGGTTGGGGATTACGCCGAACATCCGATGTACATGATTTTTTTCTTGGCGGTCGTACGCTTGGTGCTTGGTTTTTAGCATTTTCTTATGGTACGGCATATTTTAGTGCTGTAATATTTGTTGGATTTGCCGGCAAATTCGGTTGGCAATTCGGTTTGGATTCTCTTTGGGTTGGTTTGGGCAATGCGATTATCGGTTCAGGATTAGCGTGGTTAATTTTGGGCAAAAGGACAAGACGAATGACACACAATCTCAATGTCAAAACGATGCCTGAATTTTTTGCTGCACGTTATGAAACAAATGGAATGAAAATTATAACAGCGTTGATTATTTTCATTTTTTTGGCACCGTATTCTGCGTCTGTATTCACGGGATTGAGTTATTTATTCGAGATAGTATTTGAAAGACGAGTTAGTTTTACTGTCGTGTTGACATGTATTTCGTTGGTATCGTTTGTTTATGTTACATGCGGCGGTTACAAGGCGATAGCAAGAATAGATTTTATACAAGGTATGATTATGTTCGGCGGTTCGGTGCTGATGGTTTATGTCGTAGCGAAAAATTATGGCGGAATGACGGCAGCGGCTTCTGAAATCTCGAATAAGTTAAGCGAAAAAGTATTAAGCGGTGAGATCAAATCTCCGGCGTGGTATGTATTACCGTCGGTCGTATTTATGACATCTTTTGGAGTGTGGGGTTTACCGCAGATGGTTCACAAATATTATGCAATTCGCGATGAGAATGAAATTAAACGCGGAGCATTAATAACGACAATTTTCGCATTAGTAATAGGATGTGCGGCGTATTTTACAGGTGCGATGACTCATTTGATGTCATCTGACAAAATTCCCAAAACGGGTTCCGGCGGAATAAATTTTGATCAATTGGTACCAGACTTATTAGCGTCTCATTTACCGCAGGTGTTGTTGGCTGTTATTTTGTTATTAGTTTTATCGGCGTCGCTTTCGACATTGAGTTCGTTAGTTTTGGTATCGTCATCGGCGGTTACAATTGATTTGTATAAAGGGTATGTTAATCCGAGTGTTTCAAGCAAGGGTGAATTATTATTGATGCGGTTACTTTGCGGTGTATTTATTTTGATTTCGTATTTGATTGCGTTATTTAAGCCCGGGTGGATAGTGTCTTTGATGTCAATATCGTGGGGAGCGGTAGCGGGTTCTTTTTTAGCTCCGTATTTATATGGATTATTTTGGAAGAGGACGACAAAGTTAGGTGCATATTCTGGAATGTGGTGCGGATTAGTAATATCGAATAGTTTATATTGGTATTGGTTTTTTACGGAGAGTCCAATGGACGCCGGTGCGAAAGCACCTTTAGCAGCTTCGATTGCGATGATTATTCCGATGGCGGTAGTTCCGATAGTAAGTTTAATAACGCCGCCGCCGAAAGCAGAAACAATTCAAAAAGCATTTAGTTAATTGAGCTTTGAAGAAAAAATTTTAGGTAACTTCTAAAAACGAAATAGAAATATATACTCATTGTCCTTTAAAATTCGGTTTTATTTTTTGTAACGAAAAAGGCGACCGTTCACGCATAATACTATTGCTCTTTCAGGGCGGATTTTGGCATTAAAACAAATACTGAAACAAATACAGAATTTTCAAGTATGAATAGTATATCAGCGGAATTTCTCAAATATTTCAAATTCATTTTTAACTAACCTTATTTTTCTGAATTATTATTGATAATGAATATTTTATGTAACAATAATTATTTTTCGTGTGAGAAATTTTATCTTGCGAGTCAATCGCCGCGGCGTCGTGAGTTATTAGCTGAAACTGGTTTACGATTCGACATATTACCGCCGGACGAGGGAATTGAAAATGAACGGGAAACAAATGAGACGCCGAATCAATATGTATGCCGGCTTGCAGTTTTGAAGGCTCGTAATGTTGCTGATAAAATCAATTATGGATGTGTAATTGCGTGTGATACGGTTGCGTGTTGTAGAGATAAATTATTAGGTAAACCAAAAGATAAAAACGATGCGAAACAAATGTTAAAATACTTGAGAGGAAAAAAACATTATGTAATAAGCGGACTTTGTTTACTGATTAAGAAAATCAGCAAGCCTGAACAGCTGACTGTAATTGCAGAACGAACAGAGCTAATAATGAAACAAATCACAGATCAGGAATTAGAATTGTATCTTGACAGTAATGCGTGGATAGGCAAAGCCGGAGCATTTGGATATCAAGACGGCAATTCATGGATAAAAATAATAAAAGGCAGTGAATCAAATGTCGTAGGTTTACCAATAGAACGTCTATACGAAATATTAAATCAAAAATTATTAAATTCGTAATTACACTAGTGTGTGTTGACACTATTCGTAAATTTGCAGAATTTAGATGAAAATAGCTGGGGCTGTATTTGAAGTCTTTGAAGTAAAAGATGTTCATCGAAATCATTAACCATCAATCCAAATTTCACATCTATGTTCACTATATTGTAAGAGTCAACGCACACTAGGAAAAATTAAAAGAGCAGCATTCAGGTTATTTTGTCTTGACTTGTTCCGATAGCAACTTTAAGATTATAACCCGCACAAGGTGAAATATAATTTTAATCTTAAATAATATACTCCTGATATATTGCAAAAGAATTTTCTAATGAGTATTGCTTTTTATGTCGATTTAATTTATACTTCTCGCCCGCTTGATTGAAACTATGAATTTGAAATTATTATTTTTGAATTTTGCTAATTTATGTAACACTTATCAATGTTGGATTTGATCGCAACAAATTTAATTTTGTATTCTGCAAAAACGTTTTGCAGAAGTTAAATTTTCGTTGCGCTTAAATAATTGTTTATCAGACTGTAGATTTTTTTTCTTTTTGACATTTGATGACATTTGAAAAAAAACACAGTGCCGATAATTAAAGTAACGTTTATTACAACTTTTAACTGAAAGGAAAAGAAAGATGAAAAAGACAAATTTAGTGTCAAATTTTTCAAACACCGAACTTAACACCAATATTGATATTATATCAAATGTTAAAATAGGTGTTAATTTAGGCAAGCAGGGGGGGGGGGGGGTATTTACGTAAAAGTTTCGATCGGGATTATTGTTACGATAATTCTCATGGGAACTCTCCCAAACCTTCTCTTGGTTTACTTGGTTTCACGCTTGTTGAACTTCTGGTAGTAATAGCGATCATAGGTGTTTTGATTGCGCTGCTTTTACCAGCTGTTCAAGCTGCACGCGAAGCCGCTCGACGGATGCAATGTACGAATAATCTCAAACAGTTTGGATTAGCGGTTCACAATTTCCACGACACCAATCAGGCGTTACCGCCGATTTGTCTCTTTGCGGATAGACCGACATTTCACATGTTTCTCTATCCGTATATCGAGGCACAGGCTCTTTACAGTGTTTGCGAAGAAAAAAATCTGTTCGGTAAGTGCAAAGTAGCATCAGGTGATGACACAACT